>JAJDTF010000130.1 GCA_022827265.1 Acidimicrobiia bacterium
ATCACCACCCTTGACCACTCCAGCGCTTCTTCAACCTCGGGCTGAAGATGGCGGGCGACGAGTTCCATGCCCTGAATCCTAGCGCTACTGATCATTTCCGCAGTTTGCTACTGTGCAAACCCGCAGCTATCTCATGAGCAACCTCGCAGCACGATAACGATCATTTCCGCAGAAATCAGCAATATCGCTCAACACGCGGTTCGTCGCGGCCAAGTAGTTGTGTTCCGGGGTGCTGTGCGAACGCCGAGTTCACGACCCGGCAGTTCCGCAATCATGTGACACCGGGACGCGAGACTCGCTACGCCGTCAAGCACCCAATGGCGCTAGCGCGAGTCCGACGCGCTCACTCGCCAAGCCAAGGAGCTGGTTGTGTCGTTCGCCGAGTACCGCCGAGATGTCCGAGCGACGCACGGCACAGGACAGGCGACCGAGCACAGCTATCGACCAGCGCTGCGAGCCCTCCTCGAAGCTCTCAGAAGCGACATCAGGGCCATCAACGAGCCGACCCAGGCTGACTATGGCGCGCCTGACTTCATCGTGCAGCGGCGACAGGTGCCGATCGGACACATCGAGCGCAAGGACATCGGCACCAACCTTGACGCGGTCGAAGAGAGCGAGCAGGTCCAGCGCTACCGCGAGGCACTGCCCAATCTGGTCCTCACCGACTACTTGGAGTTTCGCTGGTTCGCCAACGGCGACCGCCGCGCCACGGCGCGATTGGGGCGGTTCGATGGCAACGGCCGCTGGCACCCGGAGGCTGACGGCGATGACGCAGTGCGTCAGTTGCTGGCCGACTTCTACGACGCCGAGGTCCCCATCGTCGGGCAGCCCGCCGAGCTTGCGCGACGCATGGCCTCCAAGACGCGGCTGCTGCGCGGCGCTATCGAACAGATCCTGACCGGAGACGCCAATGGCGCCCCAGCACTTGCGGAACTGCTCGCGAGCTACCGAGAAGTGCTGATCAACGATCTCAACGTGAACAAGTTTGCCGACCTGCAAGCGCAGACGGCTGCGTACGGCCTCTTCGCCGCAAGGTGCCTGTACACCGGGCCAGCCAGCGCGTTCAACCGGCAAAAGGCTGCCTTCGCCGACACCACGCCATTCCTGCGGAACGTCTTCGGGCACATCGCCGGACCGAATGCCGACAGCCGTATCGCTTGGATCATCGACGACTTGGCACTGCTGCTCGCGAGGGCCGACATGGCGGCTGTGTTGGAGGACTTCGGGACGGCCACTCGCCAAGAAGACCCGATCGTCCACTTCTACGAGGACTTCCTCGCGGCGTACGACCCGGACCTGCGCGAGATGCGAGGCGTCTACTACACGCCCGAACCGGTCGTGTCCTACATCGTCCGCAGCGTCGATTGGGTGCTGCGCAACCGGTTCGAGCTGTCTGACGGACTGGCAGACACGACCACGGTTCACGTCACCACGGAGGAAGGCGAGACGCAGACGCTCCCGCGGGTCTTGGTGCTCGACCCTGCTGCTGGCACCGGGACGTTCCTGCGCGAGGTCGTGTCACATATCCGCAACGACTTGGCGCAGCGAGGGCTTGCTGGCGCTTGGAGCTCGTACGTGCCGGAGCACCTGCTGCCCCGCCTGTTCGGCTTCGAATTGCTGATGGCGGCCTACACCATCTGCCACCTCAAACTCGCCTTGGAGATCAGCGGTGATGCCGAGGAGTACACGCTGCCGGACGGCAAGCGCTTGGGCGTCTTTCTGACGAACTCACTCACCGAAGCGCATGAGGACGCCAGCGGCCCGATGTTCGCCAGTGAGATCGTCCGGGAGGCACGGGAGGCAGACGCGGTCAAACGCGACCACCCGGTCATGGTGGTCATCGGCAATCCGCCCTACTCCGGCCACTCAGCCAACAAGGGCAAGTGGATCAGCGACCTGATGCGCGGTCGGGACGCCGACGATCCGCAGAGCTACTTCAGCGTGGACGGCGAGCCCCTCGACGAGCGCAACCCCAAGTGGCTCAACGACGACTACGTGAAGTTCATCCGTTTCGCGCAGTGGCGCATCAACCAGACCGGCGAAGGCGTGTTGGGCTTCGTGACCAACCACAGCTACCTCGACAACCCCACGTTCCGCGGGATGCGGCAATCGCTGCTGGAGACGTTCGACGAGATCTGGCTGCTCGATCTGCACGGCAACTCGAAGCGAAAGGAGCGCTCGCCCGACGGAAGCCCGGACAAGAACGTGTTCGATATTCAGCAGGGCGTTGCCATCGGCATCTTTGTCAAGACCGGAGGTGACGGCGAGGGCTATGCGACGGTCCGGCACGCCGACCTGTGGGGCCACCGAGGCGACACGACGACCGGCAAGTACGCGTGGCTCGCCGCACACGACATCGACTGCACGTCGTGGCAAGAGGTTGCGCCCCAGGCACCCGACTACCTCTTCGTACCGCGCGACTACAGCCTGCTGGCTGAGTATGAGGCGGGCTGGAAGCTCACGGACATCGCGCCGGTGAACTCGGTCGGGATCGTCACAGCGCGAGACAAGATCGCCATCCAATGGTCGGACGCCGACATGCGGCGTGTTGCTGCCGAGTTCGTGGACCTCCCCGACGCCGTCGCTCGCGAGAGATACAACCTCGGACGCGACTCGCAGGACTGGACGGTCGCGGCAGCGCAAGACGACGTCCGGACCCATGCCGACGCGGGCCAGCACATCAAGCCCGTCCTCTACCGACCCTTCGACACGAGGTCGACCTACTTCACCGGCACAGCAAGCGGCTTCATCTGCAGGCCAAGAACCGAGGTGATGCGCCACATGCTGGCTGGCCCCAACCTGGGGTTGTCCACCACTCGCAGCATCGAGATCGCTGGCGGGTGGGAGCATGTCTTCGTTGCCTCCGAACTCACCCAGCACCACACGGTCTCCAACAAGGAAGTCAACTACCTCTTCCCGCTGTACCTCTACCCGGCAGACGACGATGCATTGAATCTTGGCGTCGCGGGCCGATCTCCGAATCTGGCTCCCGAGTTTGTCGAGGCTGTCGCCGAGCGCACGGCACTGCGGTTCACTCCGGACGGGCAAGGCAACCTCGAATCAACGTTCGGACCCGAAGATGTCCTGCACTACATCTACGCGATGCTCCACAGTCCGGTGTACCGGCGTAGGTACGCCGATTTTCTCCGGTCGGATTTTCCGCGCATTCGGATGCCAGCCAACCATGCCCAATTCGAGCAACTTGCTCGAGTAGGCGCGCGGCTCACGTCACTGCACCTGATGACGACCTACGGCGACGAGCTGCCCGCATTCGACATCGAGGGCTCCGGCGAGGTCGGGAAAGCCCGCTACGCCGAACCTTCCGGGGACGCGCCCGGTCGTGTCTGGATCAACCGCGACCAACACTTCGAAGGCGTCTCGCCCGAGACATGGCAGTTCACCATCGGCGGCTACCAGCCAGCGAAGAAGTGGCTCCAAGACCGCAAAGGACGCGTCCTCGACTTCAAGGACATCCAGACCTACCAGCGCATCTGCGCCGCCCTCGCCGAAACGCCACGCCTCATGCAGCAGATCGACGACATCATCGAAGCTCACGGCGGCTGGCCCCTCGACGCACCAAGGCACTCGGCCTAGTGTCCTGAGTGGTCAGTCAGTCGCGTTTGACTTCGGGTGCGCCACCGTGGGGTCTTCGAAAACGGCCGGGGACTGAGATCGTGAGCCAGCGATGACGGCTGTGTCTGGGACTGACCTGCTTGCACCAGGCGCACGGTTCGGGCATTGGTGGATTCCCCACGAGCCTGGTTCCGACGACCGAATCAAGCGCGGCATGCTGCCGGACAGCTGCGCGGCAGGTGCCGTGGGCGTGCAGAACGAGGGGCACTGGCAGCTGTTGAAGTCCGCAGCCGGAATGGACCGATCTGAAGTAGATGCGAAATTGTCGACGTCAGGCATCGAGCGACGCGAAACCATCTGGGGGCAGACTCGCAACGAGAGCGTGAGCCTGTTCGACGGATGGTGCATTCGGCCGCGATCGATCCTCAACCGCGAGAACGATGAGGTGTGGGTGGGCAACTGGCGCGCCGAGTCTCGCGGCGCGTGGGTCGAGCCTCATGATCGAGCGTCCCGTGTGGAGATCGAGTTCGACGTCGCGGCGGCCTGGAGTGAGCCGGGCCTCGCATACGGACGCGAGGTCGACCTCACCGATGCCTGGGACCCACAGACTCGCAGCGCTGCCCTTCCAGACCCGCTGGTACGCCGAGCCGAATTCGAGGGTGCCCAGATCAGCCTGTGCCTCGAGTGCTTGGTCGACTCCTCGGCTGAGTCTTTGTCAGTGCGGGTTCGCACGTACTTTCTGATCGAAGAACATCTGGCGTTCGCGGACATCCAAGAGAGATGGGTGCGCCCGCTGTTTGAGATGCTCAGCTTCTGCTTTGCCGACAGTGCCCGGGTAACGGACATCACGGCTCGAGACGCCGAGCACGGACGTCATCTTGGGCTCTATTACCCAGAGCCGCTCGCAACCACGTCGGGCGTCGAACCTGATGGGGCTACCCGCCTCTGGTCGCAGTTCGTCGTCATGGGCGACCTAGCCGAATGCGGCATCTCCTTCGAGGCAGCGATTCCTCACTTCCTGGAGTGGTACAAAGCTGGTGGCGCCGCCGCTCTGACCCTGCTCGTCGACTCTCAGCGGCCATTGTTGGACCGAAGCGTCGGATCGCGCCTGCTGAGCGTCGCAATGTCCTTGGAGGCGCACGAGAAGGCAACGCCGGGTCACAATGGACAGGTCAACCTTCGCAACGCCGTTGAGTTGCTCCTTGCGCGAAGCGGCTCGGTCGGCGAGGACCTCTGTCGGCTTTGGGCGCTTAGAGGCGGCAAAGAGCTTCACAGGTCGCTTCCTGAGCTTCGCGCAAGGCATGCAGCGCACGGCCACTCCGGCCACGAGAGCCGATTCGAATCAGTCCAGGAACTGTTGGACCTCGAACACCATGTGGCGGCGTTGCAATGGCTGCTGAGGTGGCGCTACCTCCAAAGATTCGGCCTCAGCGAGAACGATTCCGCACGGCTCGTCACCGAAGCCCGCGGCTACAAGGGAATGCTGCGTGCCGCTGAGGCACACTTCGACATTGCGTGAACCGACTGGCGTGCACCGGCAACCAAGTTTCCGCTGGTCCCAGCGCCAGGTGGGGTAGTCGACGAACACGACTTCACCGCAACGGTCGCAGTGAATCGCTTCGGAGGTGGAATCAAGGCTGTAGCCACACGTGCCAATGGGCGATGCAACCCTTCACCGCTTCGGCCGTGCGCGGGGCGAAGGGCCGCTGACCCTCAAGCGTCCTGACCGCACTCAAGTACGTCTTCACACGGTCACGATTGCTTTCAGCGGGGTCGTGGCCATTGTCGAGACACCACAGCACGTAACGCCCAACGCGCCGCAAATAGGCGGTTCTGTCGTCCGATGTGGCAGCGGACGCTTCCACGCGTGGTGCCCATACCCCAAGCTGTCCGCGGTTCTCATCCCACCAAGATTGACGAGCCACTCGCCGGACGTTACCTGTGCGGTCTGTGAGGAGCGGCAGCAACCTTCAAAGCCGGAAGCGGCCCGACAACTGGCAATCGAGTGGTACCGCTGTCAAAACCATCGACGCCATACAGCTATGGCGGTGAAGCCGTCGTCTATGAGCAGGTCGTGGATCGGGTGCCCAGCTGAGGGGTTTGCGTCGATGCGGGCAGTTCAGAACCGTGTTGGGCATGCGGGGCGTGCTCGCGCTTCGTGAGCTCCGCCTCAGCGTCGTCCAGCTTCGACTGAGCGCCTGGCCGCGCTGCGAATTCGTCGTGTAGTTCGGACAGCGGTCGTAAGCCGAGGTCACGACGCCGACGGAGCCAACCCATGTCGCTGACGCCTACTCCATATCCGTCAGGTAGTGCGCACCGAGATAGGGCTCGGGATTGTCGACAGACCAGCGGTGCAGTGCTCTCGCCAAGCTGTTCGGCATCGCGCCGCCGCGGCTGAGCCGCGTCTTGCGCACTACGACTACCGGGACCACGGCATCGCCGGCGGCAAACGCCTGCTTCAGGATGCGCTCAAAGTCGTCTTCGTCTTCGGTCACCACGACTCGCGCCTGTTCGACCGCAGTTGCGTACACGATGTCGTCAGGAGCGGCTCGCAAATCGATGTCGACCACGCTCACGGCATCGTGACCTCGCGCATTGAGAGCATCGACGGCGGCACGGGGCAACATCTCGTCGAGCAGCCACCTCATTGCCGGATCAGAGGCCCGGGCCGGAATACCTGTCCCGCGTCCGCTTGGGGCGAGGTTGACTCATCTGTTGATGCGCAGCGTCTCGCTCGCGTTCGGCGATCATCTCGTCGATGCGCACTGCGGCAGCGCGGTTATCAGAGATCTTTACTTCGATCTCGGCCGGGTATGCCTCGTAGAACTGCACGGCAAGTCTGACCTGTCGAGTGCACAGATCGGCCTCTACGCAGACTGTCTCGACGGGGTCGTGTTCGCCCGATGGCACTTCACGCAGCGCTCGAATGATCTGCCATACGTCTGGGCCATCGGCCAAGCTGGCGCGGCGCCCCGACGGCCCGTCCCGGTAGACAATTCCTGGAAACCGGCGAGCCTTCAGGCCCTCGTCGATGAGAGAGGCAGCCAGAACTGGAGGCGGCTGGTCACTGGCTTCGCCCTCGACGCGCAGACGCTCAGCGAGATCCTGAGATATCGGAAGAGACACGACCTCTGCCACGATCCCAAGCGTAGGCGTCCGCTTCACGCGGTATCCAGCAGTTTTTCTGTTCAGGGGCGGAGGGTGGGGCCTCGATAGCCGGGGGCGAAGCCGTGCTCGATCAGTGCGTCGTGGATCGGGTGCTCGGCGGCGGGGCCTGCGTCGATGCGGGCCAGCTCGACCTTGGCGAGCCGGCCGTCGGCGAGTGCCTGACGCAGTGCGCCGATCCAGCGCAGGTCGGCTGCGGCGTGCTCGAAGGTGTGCAGGGTGCGCCCGCCACGGTCCAGTGCGACGAGCGGCGTGCCGTCGGCCAGCACCAGGTGCGCGCCGGCCGTGCGGCTGGGTCGGCCATCGCTGGGCGGCCAGCTGAGTGCGGCGCCGTACGGCTGGGCCGGATCAGCCGCGGCCAGCACCACGACATCGGCCGAGCGTTCGCTGCGGTCGTGCGGGCGCTCGGGTGTCGCGTGGCGGTCGGTGTGTGACGGCGACGAGTGCTCGCGATAGTCCCGCAGGCGTTCGACCGCCGCTGCGGTCGCGAACTGCGCTGCGCCAAGTCCTTCCACGAAATGGCCACGTCGCACGCTGCCTCGCTCTTCGAGGGCACGCAGGATGCCGTAGGCCGCTGCGAAGCCTCCCGGATGGCCCTCGGCGAGCACACCGGGACGGGTGACGATGCCGTGCCGTTCCAGCAGCGCTTGCGCGCCACCGTGCGCCCGTTCGGTGGGGGACGGCGCAGGCTCGCGCAGCAACGAGGTCAGCGACCAACGGCCCGCTGCACTCGGCGGCCCGCCGCCGCGCAAGCGGCCGGGACGTGGTCGGCGGGCCGGCCCCGAACGGGTGAGCACACCCGACCGGCCGCGGCGCGCGCCATGCCGTGCACCAGCAGCCCGGCCAGCACCGGAAGACTTGCTTCTGCTGCTGCGACGCGGTCCGAGTGCCCGCAGCGGTGCCAGCGTGTCGTTCGTCACCAGCCCCGCCCACACCAAGTCCCATAGCGCAGCCAGCACGCGCTCGGACAAGTTCGCCAGATCCGCGGATTGTCTCGGTTCGGTAGGCGCGCTCGCTTCCGGTCGCCCGTCGCTGCGAGTCAGATCGGCAGCGACGTCAGGGAGCGAGCTATCACCGCTCGTCACGGTGCTCCCGCCACTGCGCGACGAACCGACTGCTGCATCGGGCGGGGTCGGATCGTGGTCGCTTGGCCCCGGCCCAACCTGCGGTGTCGCGTCCGGAACGTCCGCCGAGGGGGAACGGTCGGACGCGGGGCTCTGTTCCTCGCCTGCTGCTGTCGCCTTGTGCGCTGCCGCGAGCAGATCGGGCCAGAAGGCGGCACCATGCTCGCTGAGGTGGGCGAGCAGGGCTGCGGCTACCGGGTCGTCGGGCTCGACATCGGTCGGCGGTGCCAGGGTGGCGATCTCGTCGCGCCAGTAGAGACGGATGCGGCCGTCGTTGGGGCCGAGCGATCCCGCACCGATCCACACCAGCTCGCCGCTCGCCAGCAACGCGTCCAGATCGGCGCCGCTGTAGCGGGCGACACGTGCGGGCAGCACCTCGGTCTCGAGGATCGAGGCGGCCACAGGCGCACCAGCGAGCTGCGTGATGGCGTCAGCCAGCGCATCGGCGCCCCGCCGTGGCCGCTCGATGCTGTGCCACGCCGCCAGGAAACGGGCATACGCCTCGGGTGGCACCGGCTCCACCTCGCGGCGCAGCCGTGCCAGCGAGCGTCGTCGCACGGTGCGCAGGACCGATGTGTCGCACCATTCGGTGCTGGTGCCGTCGGGCCGGAACGCACCGCGGGTGACCCGCTTGGCTGTCTCGAGCCGATTGAGCGCCGCCGTGACGCGCACGACCGCAATGCCCAGCCGCTCGGCAACGGCGTCGGCCTCGAATGGCACATGCGTGGATGCGAAGCGAGCCACCAATTCGTCGAGCGGGTCGGCGCCTGGCGTCAGCACGTCGACAGTCAGCGCCGCGGGCAGGCCCACGGGCAGCGCGCACCCCAGCGCATCCCGATAGCGGGCGGCGTCCTCCACCGCCACATACCGGGTCTCGCCCGCCACCCGCAGCTCGACAGCACGACGCTCGGTCATCAGCTCAGCCAGCCAGCCTTCGCCAGACGGCGACTCGTCACTTGAGGGTGCTTCTGACACTGCAGGCTCGCCGGATTGGGCTGCTTCCTCTCCCGCTTGCTCCGCCGTTGACGAGACCGGCTGTTCGGTCACGCAGCGGTGCGCGATCTCTAGTGCGGTGAGGTCGCCGACTCGGTTCAGCACGTCGGCCAGCTCGTCGGGGCTGCGAGCCCGGCGACCGTCGGCCAGGCGCTGCAGCTCCAGCTCGAGCGTGGCGAGCACCTCAGCGTCGAGCAGCTCCCGCAGCTCCTCGGCACCGAGCAGATCGGCCAGCAGGTCGCGGTCGAGCGCCAGCGCCGCGGCCCGGCGTTCGGCCAGCGGTGCGTCGCCGCCGTACATGAACACCGAGATCCAGTCGAACAGCAGGCTCTGCGCCATCGGCGAGGCGCCGTCGGTGTCCACGGTGACCATGCGGATCTTGCGCGACCGGATGTCGGACAGCACCTCGGCCAGTGCCGGCACGTCGAACACTTCCTGCAGGCATTCCCGGGAGGTTTCCAAGAGCATCGGGAAGCTCGGGTACTTGGCCGCCACCTCCAGCAGCCCGGCCGAGCGCTGGCGCTGCTGCCACAGCGGCACCCGCTCGCCGGGCCGGCGGCGGGGCAGCAGCAGCGCCCGGCCCGCGACCTCCCTGAAGCGCGACGCGAACAGGGCCGTCGAAGGCAGATGACTCACGATGGCATCGCGCACCTCGTCGGGATCGAGGGCCAGGTCCGTCGCATCCAGCACCGGAGCGCCGGTGGTGCCCGGCGAGTCCCACGCGGAGCCGTTGCCCGCCGAACCTGAGCTGCCGGGCTCGTCGGGCGACCAGACATCGGGCAGCCGCAGCACGATGCCGTCGTCGCTCCACAGCAGCTCGACGCCGCCCATGCCGTTGACATCCCCGCTGCCGACCGCTTGCTCGGCGAGCTTGGCCTGCAGCGCGATCCCCCACGGCGCATGCACCCGGGCACCGAACGGGGTGAGAACGCAGATGCGCCAGTCGCCGATCTCGTCGCGGAAGCGCTCCACCACAATCGTGCGGTCGTCGGGCACCGCGCCGGTCGCCGCCCGCTGCGCGTCGAGATACCGCAGCACGTTGACCGCGGCAGAACGGTCGAGGCAGTTCTCCCGCTGCAGCTGCTCGACCAGCCGAGCAGTCGGCTCGGCGGCTCTTGAAGACGCGCTGACAGTTGAACCCTCCCGTTGCGTCGCCTGTTGTTTCCCGCTCTTGTTCGCTGCGCTCACGGGCCGCTCGGGCCCCGGCTTCGCCGTTCGGCTCAGCCTCTGGGCAGCTCGACGCGGAGGCTGTGCGCCGCTACCTGTCTCCGATGACGACTTTGCTGCCGGATCGACGTCGCCGCGCCGGGCCATGACAGCAGCCCGCTCCGCTTCGGCATCGAGCTGCAACAGGTGCGACTCGAGATCCGCAGGCAGCTCGTCGCCGATCGTGCGGATGAACGCCCCGACCGCCCGGCCCAGCTCCAGCGGACGGCCGGGCCCGTCGCCGTGCCAGAACGGCATCTTGCCCGGCTCGCCCGGCGCGGGCGTCACCACCACCCGGTCGAAAGTGATCTCGGCGATCCGCCACGTCGACGCTCCCAGCAGGAACGTCTCGCCCACCCGGGCCTCGTACACCATCTCCTCGTCGAGCTCGCCCACACGCGACCCGTCGGTGGTGAACACCGCGTAGAGGCCCCGGTCGGGAATCGTCCCGGCGTTGGTCACCGCCAAGCGGCCCGCACCCTGGCGAGCCCGCAGCATCCCGGTGGTGCGGTCCCACACGATCCGCGGCCGCAGCTCCCGGAATTCCTCGGACGGGTAGCGGCCAGCCAACAGGTCGAGCACCGAGCTGAACACCTCCTCGCTGAGCTGCTCGTATGGCGCGGACCGTCGGATGACCGCCAGCAAGTCGGGCACCGACCAGTCGTCGACCGCAACCATGGCCACCACCTGCTGGGCCAGCACGTCGAGCGGCTGGCGGGGGAAGCGGATCGACTCGATCTCGCCGGTGCCCATGCGCTGCGCCACCACCGCCGCCTCGACCAGGTCGCCCCGGTGGCGAGGAAAGATCTTGCCGACGCTGGGCTCGCCCACCTGGTGCCCGGCCCGCCCGATGCGCTGCATCCCCGCCGCCACCGACGGCGGCGAGGCCACCTGAACCACCAGGTCGACCGCGCCCATGTCGATGCCCAGCTCCAACGACGAGGTGGCCACGATGGCGCGCACCCGGCCCGCCTTCAGATCGTCCTCGACTCCCAGGCGCTGTTCACGGCTGAGCGAGCCATGATGCGCCCGCACCAGCTCGACGCCCTCTGGCGGCGACGTGCCTTCTGCTTCGGCGGCCCGGTTGAGCCCCTCGAGGTGCAGCTCGTTCAGCCGGGTGGCCAGCCGCTCGGCCAGCCGGCGGGCATTGGTGAAGATGATGGTGGAGCGGTGCGCGTAGACCAGCTCCAGCAGCCGGGGGTGAATGGCCGGCCAGATGCTGTTGGAATGCGTCTGCGACGCCGCAGTGTCCGATGGCGCCACCGGCGACGGCGCTGGGTCGGCCTGGGCTGCCGTCTCGGCTGTGTCTGATGGCGCCACTGCGAGCTTCGGCGCTGTGTCTGATGGCGCCACTGCCACCGGCTCGGCGAAGTCATCGTCATGATCCACGCGCACAGCACCGTTGGGCGCGGCCCCAGCGCTGGCGGCCGCCAGATCGCCCATGTCGGACACGCCGACGATGACCTCCACGTCGAGCTGCTTGGTCATGCCGGCATCGGTGATCTCGACATGACGCGACGCCGGCTGATCGGGATCGCTCCCGCCGAGGAACCGGGCCACCTCCGACAGCGGGCGCTGGGTGGCCGACAGCCCGATCCGCTGCGGCGGCTCGCCGGTCAGCTCGCACAGCCGCTCCAGCGACAGCGCCAGGTGCGTGCCCCGCTTGGTGGCCGCCACCGAGTGGATCTCGTCGACGATGACCCACCGCACCCACCGCAGCGTCTCGCGCGCCTGCGACGTCAGCATCAGGTACAGCGACTCCGGCGTGGTGATCGCAATGTCGGGTGGCCGGGTGACCAGCCGCCGACGTTCAGCAGCGCTGGTGTCGCCCGTGCGCACCCCCACCGTCGGCATGTGCACGTCGACGCCCAGCCGCTCGGCGGCGAGACCGATGCCAGCCAGCGGCGCCCGCAGGTTCTTGTCGACGTCGACAGCCAGCGCCCGCAGCGGCGACAGGTACAGCACCCGGGTTCGCTCCGCACGCGCCGGCTCCGGCTCGCTCATCACCCGGTCGATCGCCCACAAGAACGCGGCCAGCGTCTTGCCCGACCCAGTAGGAGCAGCAATCAGGCAATGCCGCCCCGCCGAAATGCTCTGCCACCCAGAAACCTGGCACTCAGTAGGAGCCGCAAAAGTCGACGCGAACCACTCCCCAGTAGGCGCGCTAAACGACCCCAACGCCGTGTGCATGCGACTCGCGATGTCGCCTTCAGAGGCAGAACCAGCCATCCAAGGCCATTACTACAGCCCCGGTGTCACACCCGCCTTCGCAGCGGGTGCGTTCTAGCTGGGCGGGTTCAGCGTCCCGTCGAACCCCTGGTTGTGGCTGCCATCACACATCGGCTTGGTATTCGACTCACCACACCGACAAAGCGCAACAACCGCATCGCCGTCAGACAGCGTGTTCCCCTCGTGGTCCGATACCTGGCACGGACCACGCACCAGCAGCGGTCCATTGTCCAGCACTGTCACCGTGACATCAGCCATGCGAATCTCCCGAGCTCGCCTCTGCCGCAGCGGCGTGAGCGGCAGTGCGGCCAGTGTTGCACGCCCCAGCGCCGCATGACGCAGCAGCCGAATGGAGCGGTTCGGGCAGCGGCCGCGACGACACCACCGCAACCCGCTTGGTGGCGCGGGTCAGCGCCACGTACAGCGCCCGCAGGCCCTGCGGTTCCTCGTCGACCATCGCTGCCGGCTCCACCACCACCACGCCGTCGGTTTCCAGCCCCTTGCACAGCCGCACTGGCGCCAGGGTCACATGCGGATGCAGCGCGCCGGTGGCGTTGCGGCTCGCCGCGGTGGCGCGGCCGAAGTCGACGCCGGCGGAGGCAAGCAGCTCGGCAATGTCGTCCATGTGCTCGGCCGGCGACACCACCAGCATGCTCCCGCCGTCCAGCTCGGCCGCCTCAAACACCACCGTGTCCAGCACCCCCTGCGCCACACCGCCGGACGCAGTCACGAAACGGGGCGGCGCGCCGTCGATGCGCACCGCAGCGGGCGGGGCCAGGCCGGGCGCAGCCGCGGCGAGCACCTGGTTGGCCAGCTCGAGGCTGGGCTGGGGGATCCGGTAGCTGAGCGTGAGCTCGGACAGCCGTGGCGCCACCGGCCCCGAGGGCAGGTGGGCCAGAATCTCGTGCCAGCTCGACGGCGCATGCGCCGAGGTGGCCTGCGCGATGTCGCCGACCAGCGTCATCGAGCCGTTCAGCGATCGCCGGGCGATCATCCGCAGCGCCATAGGCGGCTGGTCCTGGCATTCGTCCACCACGATGTGGCCGTAGGTGCGCATCTCGGTGTCGCTGCGGCGCTTGCGCGAGCGCGACCGGGGCCCCAGCACGGAGTAGGCCTCGTCGAGCATGGGCACGTCGGCGTCGCTCCACTCGTAGTCGGCCTCGCCGTCGCCCCGGGGGCGGAACAGCTGCTCGGTCTCGGCATCGGACAGCACTCCGCCGGCCGCCGAACGCAGCAGCGCACGCGAGCCGTAGAGGTCGCGCAGCAGTTGCGCTGGGGTCAGCAGCGGCCACATGCGCTCGAACGCCTCCATCACCCCGGGATGGCGGGAGAACCGTTCGCGCAGCTTGGACGGCTCGGGGCGGCGGCGGTGCGAGGCCGACATGGCTGCATAGGCCGCCTGTTCCACGTATGCCCGGCCCGCGTTGTGATGGCGGAAACGGCGGCGGGCCTCGGCCACGATGGCCCGCGACGTGCTCGCCGCCAGCGTGACGTACCCCAGGCCGAAATCGAGGCGCAGGTCGCTGCGCAGCGGGCGCTGCCGGTCGCGCACGGCATTCATCACCACCTGCGACATGCGGACATCGCCCTTGATGCGTGCCGCCTCGGGCGTGTCGGCCAGGCGCACCCGCACCTCGGGGAAGATCTCGTTGAACAGATCGGCCAGCACGAACAGGTGCACGCCGGCCTCGCCCAGGCTGGGCAGCACCCGTTCCACGTAGCGCAGGAAGAGCCGGTTGGGGCCCACCACGAGCACGCCCTGGCCGGCCAGCGGGAACCGGTACGTGTACAGCAGGTAGGCGGCGCGGTGCAGCGCCACGATGGTCTTGCCGGTGCCGGGACCGCCCTGGGTGACCAGGATGCCCTTGCGCGGGCTGCGGATGATCTCGTCCTGCTCGGCCTGGATGGTGGACACGACCTGCTGGAGCTGACCGTCGCGGCGCTGCTCGAGCGCGGCGTACAGCGCCCCGTGGGCGTTCAGTCGAGGGCCGTTGCCGCCGTTGGCACTGGCGTCGAGCGCGTCGAGGTCGAAGATCTCGTCTTCGAGGCCGGCGAGGACGCGGCCGCGGCACACGAAGTGGCGACGGCGCAGCAGCCCCAGCGGGTTGCCGCCGGTGGCACGGAAGAACGGCTCCGCGATCGGCGCCCGCCAGTCCACCACCACCGGCTCCTGCCGCTCATCCGCAACCGCAAGCCTGCCTATGTAGAACGTCTCGCTGGGACCCGTGGCGTCGGGCACTTGCGCATCGGCACTCGTCTTGGCTGACCGGTCGATGCGGCCGAACACCAGCGACGACGAGCCGAGCTCGAGCTGGCTCAGGCGCCCTGCGACGGCGTCTTCGATGACGTCGCGCTCGAAGCGAGCCTGCCGAGTGCCGCCTCGGCCCACCTCGACCATTTCGCGCAGCCGCGTCGCCCGCTGCCGGGACGACTCCAGCAGCGCGTACGCACGGTCGATATGAGCTTGTTCTGCCTGGATTTCCGGATGGCTCACGCTTGGCTCGTCACCGCTTTTGAGGCTGATCAAGGCTACTCGCGGCTCGTCACCCCTCCGCACGGTTTCTGCCGAGGCCGACCGGCAAGACAGACCAGGCGAGCACCGCAGCCGCTGCCAGGATCAGCGGCCACGAACCCAGCACCAGCGCGGGCGTCGATCCTGATCGAAGCTCCGCATCCCCGGCCAGCACGATGGACTCGCGCAGCTCGCTGCGGTGGGTGACCTCGCCGCCGGGCGACACGATGGCGCTGTAGCCGGTGGTGGACGCCTGCAGCACCCAGCGCCCGGTCTCGACGGCCCGCAGCCGGGCGCTGGCGAGCGATTGGGAGGGCACCACCGATGTGCTGTACGACGACGCCAGCGTGGGGTTCGCGACGATGCGGCCTCCCGCCCGGACCCCGTCGCGCACGAGGTCGCTGAAGTACACCTCGTAGGAGGTGACGACGGCGATGTCGCCCAGCGAGGTCGACAGCACGCCGGGGCCCTCGCCGGCGATGGCTTCGCGGGCGATCAGCGACAGGTCGGCGAACGGTTCCACCACGCTGCGCAGCGGCACGTACTCGCCGAAGGGCACCAGGTGGGCCTTGTCGTAGCGATCTGCCAGCCCGGTCTGGGGGTCGATGGCGACCGTGGCGTTGCGGAATCGCTCGGCGTCTACTGCCCGCTCGTAGAAGTTGGCGACGAGAACCGTGTCGAGTGTTCGGGCCAGTTCCGTCATCTCGGACAGTTGGGGCGAATCTTCCAACGGCTCGTCGGCTGAGTTGCTGCTCTCGCTCCACACCATGAGATCGGCGCTGCCAGCAGCCCCGTCCTCGTCCGGATCCGCCGGGGCGCCCGCCTCGCCCGATGCCTGCGCGGCGGTGTCCAGCCAACCGCTCACCGTGTCGAAGTGCCGGAGCCGCACACTGCGCTGGGGCGTGTCGACGTTGGTGCCGAGCTCACCGCCGGCCTGCACGACGGCTGCCGTGACGGCGGCGTCGACCGTGGTGGCAGGCCACGCCAGTGCTGCGATCGGCGCCGCTATGGCCACCACTGCCGGCCAGGAGACGGCGCGCCACTCGCGCGCTCGGAGCCGTTCGACGATGACGGCACCCACGCCCACGAGCGCGACGATGCCGAGCGGGCCAGCGAGCACGGCCGCGCCCAGCCACGGACCGTCGACCTGCCCGAGTGCCAGGTTCGACATGGGCACGCCGCCGAATGGCAGCTGCCAGCGCACCGCTTCGCCCAGCACCAGCGCGGCGGGCACGCCCTGGGCACGCCATCGGCCGCCTGCGGGGACGAGCGACAGCAGCAGCGCCATGATGAGCGTCTCGACCGGCACTGCCGCAACCCATCCCGGCACGGTCAGCTCGGTCATCCAGAACAGCCCGAGCACGTAGGCGCCCAGCCAGAAGGCGGCGGCGACTTCGAGCCGGTCGCGCCAGCGCTGCGCTCCCCGGTTGCAGAAGCGCAGCCACAGGCCGATGCCGACGGGGCCGAGCGGCCACAGCCCCCACGGCGGCAGCGACAGCATGGTGAGCGCGCCCAGCACCAGCGCAAGGCCGTCGCGCAGCAGCCGGTTCACGGCACGAGGCTGAGCCGAGGGACGAGGCCGGGGCTCGAACGGCCCGCCAGCACGTCCCGGACATGCACTGGGACCACGGGCGGAGCACTACTGCCTGCACGATGAGAGGGGGCAGCCATCCGCGGAGTTTCTCAGGGGGCGGCCCGGTCCGAGGCGAGGTGCTGCACGACGGCTGCTGCCGCCTCGTTGCCCTGCCGGATGCATGCGGGAATGCCGAGGCCCCGGTACGCCGCGCCGGTCACGAACACGCCCGGCATCTCGCGTGCCAGCGCCTCGGAGATCCGGTCGACAAGCTGACCGTGTCCAGGCCGGTACTGCGGCAGCGCCTGCGGCCAGCGCGAGACCCGCCACTCGGCGACCGCGCCGGGGTCGTTCAAGCCCCGCAGCGGCGCAAGGCTCGACAGCTCAGCGAGCACGGTGTCGCGCAGCTCAGCGTCGTCGAGGCGTGTGTGCCGGTCGTCGTCGTCCCGGCCCACCGACACCCGCAGCACGACGTTCGGCCCGCTGCTGGGGCTTGCGCCATCGCCGCCGTCAGCGCGGTGAGGAGCATCCTCGCCGACCTCGTCTCCTGCGAGAGACGGAACGCCTTCGCCAGCGCGGCGCTGACGGTTGTCGTGTTGATCGGCGCCGGCAGACCAGTTGGGCCACTTGGCCGATCCGTAGCTGCACGCCGTCGTGAGCCAGCCGACGTTGCGGGTGACCAGGAAGCCGGCTTCGCTGGGTGCTTCGATGGCATCGGCGCGCACGCTGAGCGTCACCACGGCAACCGATGCGTACTCGATGAGCCCGAGCGCAACCGCAGCGTCGGGCGCGCCAGGCAGCATTCGCGCTGCCGCGTGGGCGGGCGCAGCGACGATGACTGCGTCTGCGTCGAGCACTTCGGACCCGGTGTGCACGGTGAAGCGTGTGCCAGGGCGCCGGATTGCCTCCACCGGGGTGCCCAGCCGCAGGATGCATCCGTCGAGGCGCTCAGTCAACGCTTGGACGAGCCGACCCATCCCGCCATCGAAGCTGCCGAAGATCGGTGCCGGGCCGGGCCCGTCGGAAGCGGGTGCCGGCTGCATCTGGCGCAGTCCCCGCATGAGCGAGCGGCTGCGCTCCAGCGCCTGGCCGAGGATCGGCGCCGAGGTCGCCGCGTCCAGCCGGTTGATGTCGCCCGCACTGATGCTGCCGAGCAGCGGGTCGACCACCTGCGACGCCACGGCCTCACCGAGCCGGGCGCGCACGATGTCACCCACGCTGGAGAGGCCAGGCCGGACACGCACAGAGCCCTCGCCGCCCGATGTCACCGTGCCACCAGCACGGGGTCGCGCGCGCACAGCGCGTCTGCGGCCCTCGATCAGGATGTCGGTCCCATTGGGGCCTCCCCGGCGTTCCGTGAACCGCCGCGGCAGCACGTAGTCGGCCGCAGCCCGCAGCGTGCCCAGCGGGCCGAGCAGCGGCGATCGCAACAGCGGCCCGAGGCGGGTAGGCACCCCGCCGATCAAGCCGTCAGGCAGCGGTGCCAGCCGTCGGCCGCGCGAGCCGGCCCGAACGACCGAGGCGCCGCCGGTCGCCGGCGAGATGCGTTCGGCCGAGATGCCCAGCTCCTCGCACAGCTCTGTCGCCCAGGGCACCCGCAGCAGGAACGCATCGGCGCCTTCGTCGACGTGCCGCCCTTCGAACGGCGTCGAGAGGATCTTGCCGCCCAGGCGCTCGGCGCTGTCGATCAGCACCACACGGGGCACTTCGGCCGCCGCGTCGGCAGGGTGCAGCAGGCGGTATGCGGCAGTCAGCCCGGCGATGCCGCCGCCGACCACAACAACCCGCTGAGTTGTCATGGCGACAGGTCACCACGACTGCGGGGTGCCACGACGCAGGCCACCGCTCGCTCAGTCGGGTTGTCTGGGCAGCGGCCGCCGGTACGCGTGCACATGGTCGGTCAGCCGTTCGAGCACGGCAGGGTCGGTCTCGGGCAGCACGCCGTGGCCCAGGTTGAAGATGTAGCCGCTCTCGGTCGTGCCGGCGGCCAGGATGCGGTCGGCGGCGGGGCGCACGGCATCCCATCCCGCGACGCACAGGGCCGGGTCGAGGTTGCCCTGCAGCGCGACGCCGGGCCCGACCCGCTCGCGAGCCACCTCGAGCGGCACCCGCCAGTCCACGCCCACCACGTCGGCGCCCACCCCGGCCATCTGATCGAGCATCTCCCCGGTGCCGACGCCGAAGTGCGCCCGGGGCACGCCCAAGTCGGCCAGCTCGTCGAAGACCCGCTTGCTGTGCGGCGCCACAAAGGCCGCATAGTCGGCGGGCGACAGCGTGCCCGCCCACGAGTCGAACAGCTGCACGGCGCTGGCGCCGGCCAGCACCTGTGATCGCATCGAGGCCACGGCGATGGACGCCAGCCGTTCCATGAGGTCGTGCCACAGCGCCGTGTCGGTGTACATGAGCGACTTGGTCCGCAGGTGCTGGCGGGAAGGTGCGCCTTCGACCAGGTAGCTCGCCACCGTGAACGGCGCCCCGGCGAACCCGACGAGCGGCACGTCGAGCTCGGCGGCCAGCAACCGGACGGTGTCGAGCACGTACGGGGTGTGCGCCTCGGCGTCAAGCTCCGGCAGCCGATCCAGATCAGCGCGGCTGCGCAGCGGCTGGCCTGCCACCGGCCCCACGCCGGGCACCACGTCGATTCCGAAGCCGACTGCGGCGGCCGGCACCACGATGTCGGAGAACAGCACGGCCGCATCGACGCCGTAGCGGCGCACCGGCTGCAAGGTGATCTCAGCGGCAGTGGCCGGATCGGCGATGGCGTCGAGAATGCTGCCCTGGCCTCGCAGCGCCCGGTATTCAGGCAGCGAGCGCCCAGCCTGGCGCTGGAACCACACCGGCACCTGCTCGGTCCGCCGGCAGCGGGCCGCCCGCAGGTACAGGCTGTCGCCCAACCGGTGGATCGGATGCTCCGCCGGCAGCGCCGTCGCCGGCGCCGCAGCAGCCTCAGAAGTGTCAGCCATGCGCTGCGAACGGTACCGGCACGAGCCGAGCTCACAGGCAGCGGGCTTCCCCCAATCGTCAGCCGTCACTGGATGCGTCGCATCGGCACCCGTGCAAGCGCCATTTCGGCATGAAACTAGGCGCCAAATCAGCATGAAACTGTGCGCTATTTCGGCATGACACTGTGCGCAAAAACGACATCACTGTCCCTGCCGCACGGTACGCTGGCGTTGTGGAGCAGTATCTGGACCGCCTTGTGGATCCTTGGCTCACCGAGGTGCTGGCCGCTGCTCCCGCGGTCATGATCACCGGTGCTCGAGCCTCGGGCAAGACCACCACGGCGCTGCGGCACGCCGCTAGCGCTGTTCGCTTGGACAACCCGCCCGAGGCACTCGCATTCGAGGCCGATCCCGACGCTGCGCTGCGCGGCCACCCCGAACCGCTGCTGCTCGACGAGTGGCAGGCGTGCCCCGGGGTGCTCGGCGCGGTCAAGCGAGCCGTGGACACGGAGCGCCGACCGGGGAGGTTCATCTTGACGGGCTCGGTTCGATCCGAGGCCGATCCGGCGCTCTGGCCTGGCACCGGCCGACTGATCAGGATGGGCATGCACCCGCTCACCGTGCGTGAACAGCTCTCCAAACCTCCTCGCCATTTCGTGAGCGGGCTGATCAACGGCGAGACGGTCGACCTGCCAGGCGATCCTCCCGACTTGCGCGACTACGCCGAGATGGCGTTGCGCGGCGGCTTTCCGGAGCCCGCGATCGAGCTGTCCGGCAGCATCCGAGACGACTGGCTGCGCAGCTACATCGAGCAGATGCTCACTCACGACGTGCCCGCGAGCGGCAACGGCGCCAGCGCAATCAAGATCGCTGAGTTCTTTCAGGCGTATGCCCTGAATTCGGCAGGAATCGTGAACGACAACACGCTGTATCAAGCTGTCGGGCTCGATCGGCGCACCGCGCGTTCCCACACTGCGCTGTTGGCCGGCATCGGGGTGATCGCCGAGATTCCGGCGTGGGCCAGCAACCGCCTCAAGCGCCTGGCGCGGTCCCCGAAGCGATACGTCGCCGACACCGGGCTGTGGGGCGCGGCGATCCGAGCTGGCCTGGGCCTGGTGATGAGCGACGGCGACCTGCTGGGCCGTCTCATCGACACGTTCGTCGCCAACCAGCTACGCGCCGAAGCCGCGGTCGATCCGACACGGCCGCAGCTTTACCACCTGCGCGATCGCGACGGCCGGCACGAGGTGGACCTCATCGCCGATCTCGGCGCCCGGGGAATCGTCGGCATCGAGATCAAGGCTCACAGCGCGCCTCGCCACAGCCACGCCCGCCACCTGATATGGCTGCGCGACCGGCTGGGCGACCGGTTCGTCGCAGGCGCGGTACTTCACACCGGCCCAGCCCAGTTCGCTCTCGACGACCGCATCCACGCCATTCCCATCTGCGCGCTCTGGAGCTAGCCAGACAGCCGAGGTCGGCCGCATCGACCCCGCGGCGGCGCACCGACTGCAAGGTGATCTCAGCGGCGGTGGCCGGATCGGCGATGGCGACGAGAGTTGAACCGATGATCGTCCAGCGGTTCATCGGTGATCGAGCGGTCAGTCGGAATCCCGGCAGTTCGTCACGAGGCCGGTCGGCAAGATCTGCGAGTCCGACAAGCAGCCGCTCTCGGTCCTCGTCGCTCTTGCCATCGGCCCCCTCATCGAAGCAGCGGTGCGGATCAGCTAGGCGCCAAGTCACGCCACTGGGTCATGCAAGGCTGACAGGCTCGCCACGACCTGCCTGTCGAGCCATCTCGCGCAGCTCTTCAGGCGCGAGAGAGTCCCGTCACCCCGCCTCATCAGGTGACAGCGAGGGTGAAGTGGACTCGATGGTCGCCAGCTTGTCCATGAGCTCCCCGAAACCGGCTTGACCGAGGAGTCCTTCGAGGAGCGCTGTCGACATCGCTGCGAACGGTACCGGGGCGGAGACGGGTCGCCGGTAGCCTCACGCGACCTTGACGAGCCCGCCTGCTCGATGTGGCCCTGCCGGGCCGATGCTTGCCGGGTTCTCGCTTTCCGACGGAGGCTGCGATGGGTCCCGACACCGGGTCGGCAGACATGCAGTCCGGCGACGAGCCGCCTGACAGCGGGCCGCAGCTGCGCATCGCACTGCTGACCTACCGCGGCCATCCCTGGGTGGGCGGCCAGGGCATCTATGTGCGCCACCTGGCGCGGGAGCTGTCGGCGCTCGGTCACAGCGTCGAGGTGTTCAGCGGGCCGCCCTACCCACACCTCGACCCGGGCATCAAGCTGACCGAGCTGGAAAGCCTCGACCTGTACCGCATGCCCGACCCGTTCCGGGTGCCCAAGCTGGCCGAGTTCCGCTCGCCCATCGACGTGCTGGAGTGGCTCATCACCTGCACGGCCTCGTTCGCCGAGCCGCTGACGTTCAGCCTGCGAGCGTTCGGCGCTCTGCGCAGCCGGCTCGACGACTTCGACCTGGTGCATGACAACCAGTGCCTCGGCTACGGCATCGACTGGCTGCGGCGGGCCGGCATGCCCACGCTGGGCACGATCCATCACCCGATCACGGTGGACCGGCGGCTCGAGATCGCCCATGCGCCGAACCGCAGCAAGCGGCTCGCCATGCGGCGCTTCTACGCATTCACCCGCATGCAGAACCGGGTGGCGCGCCGCCTCGACCGGATCGTGACCGTGTCCGCCAACAGCTTCGACGACATCGTGACCGACCTCGGCGTCGATCCCGCCCGCCTGAGGGTCGTCACGGTGGGCGTCGATCCCGCCCAGTTCCGGCCCCTGCCCGACGTAGCGCCGGTGCCGGGCCGGCTCATGACCACTGCCAGCGCCGACGTGGCCATGAAGGGCCTCGCATACCTGCTCGAAGCGCTGGCCAAGCTGCGCACCGAAGACCCCTCGCTGCACCTCGTGGTGATCGGGCGGCCCAAGGACGACTCGGCGGCGAGCCGGCTCATCGATCGGCTCGACCTGGCCGGCAGCGTCGAGTTCGTGAGCGGCGTGCCCGACGAGCGCATCGTGGAGCTCTACAACGAGGCGCAGCTTGCCGTAGTGCCGTCCCTGTACGAGGGCTTCTCGCTGCCTGCCGTCGAGGCGATGTCGTGCGGGGTGCCGCTGGTTGCGACTACCGGGGGCGCGCTGCCCGAGGTCACCGGCGCCGACGGTGAAACCTGCCTGCAGGTACCGCCTGGCGACTCGGAGGCACTTGCGGCACGCATGCGCTGGGCACTCGCTCAGCCAGATCTGCGTGCCACCGTGGGAGCGGCAGGACGGGCGCGGGTGGCAGCCAACTACTCGTGGGCCGCTACGGCCCGCAAGACCGTCGAGCAGTACCGGGCGCTGCTGGCCCGGGCCCCAGCGCGACCGCCGCGCAGGTCGCCGATCCGGAGGCTGAGTCGGCGCTGATGCTCACCGTCGACTACGAGCGTCTCGGCGCCGTTCGCGGCGACCGGGTGCTGGACCTGGGCTGCGGCGCGGGCCGTCACGCCTTCGAGAGCGCCCGTCGCGGCTGCGTCACCGTGGCATCTGATCGTGACGCCGACGAGCTGCGCGCGGTCACCGGCATGTTCGCGGCCATGGACGATGCCGGCGAGATCGACTCGCCGACCGGCCAGCAGCTCGGCCACGCAGTCGTGGCCGATGCCACCGCCTTGCCGTACCCCGACGCCAGCTTCGACCGGATCATCGCTGCGGAAGTGCTCGAGCACATCACCGACGACGAGCGGGCCATCGACGAGCTGGCGCGGGTGCTGCGGCCCGGCGGCACGATTGCAGTGACGGTTCCGGCGCAAGCCGCCGAACGAGTCTGCTGGGCGCTGTCGGCCGACTACCACGCACCCGCGGTGCCCGACGGACACGTGCGCATCTACAGCTCTGGCGAACTGCGGGCGAAGATGGCAGCGGCCGGCCTGTACGTCTCCGACAGCCACGGCGCGCACGGCCTGCACACGCCCTACTGGTGGCTGCGCTGCCTGGTCGGGCCGCGCAATGACCAGCACCCGCTGGTGCGGGCCTACCACCGGCTGCTGGTGTGGGACATGACAGCGGCGCCGCCCCTGACGCGCACGCTCGACCGCCTGCTCAACGCGGTGCTGCCGAAGTCGACAGTGCTGTACGCCTACAAAGCCCGTGCTCGTCGGGCGGCCGAGTCGCTCGCCCAACCAGTGGGAGCCGCGCATGCAGCCTGAGTTCGCGCCCTCGGAACTCGCTGCGGCACCCGACGTCGGACCGGACGTTCACTCACGGCTCGCCACGGCACCCGGCCGCGGACGTGTCCGCCAAACGCAAACCGCTGAACAGACCGCGCTGCTGCTGACAGGCGCTGAGGTCGCTGCCACGGCTGATGCCATCGAGGCGTGCCAGCAACCCGACGGTCTCATCGTGTGGTTCGACGGCGGGCACGCCGATCCGTGGAATCACGTCGAGGCGGCCATGGCACTCGCGTCGGCGGGGCGCCACCGGGCGGCCGAGGACGCGTACGGCTGGCTGCAGGCGAACCAGCACGACGCGGGCAGCTGGCACAACTACTACACCGCGCTGGGCATCAAGGACTTCAAGGTCGACACGAACTGCTGTGCCTACGTAGCCGTGGGCGTCTGGCACCACTGGCTCGCCACCGGCGACCGGGGCTTCGTCGAGGCGATGTGGCCGACCGTGGCGCGGGCGCTCGACTTCGTGGTGAGCCTGCGGACTGCCAGCGGGCACATCCCCTGGGCGGTGCACGCCAACGGCACGCCGTGGCCGTACGCGCTGCTGACGGGTTCGTCGTCGATCGTCCAGTCCCTGCGCTGCGGCCTCGCACTGGCCGAATTGACCAGTCACGAGCGCCCCGCATGGGCGCGCACGCTGGCCCGCACCGAACACCAGATCCGCCACCGGCCCGACGGGTTTGAGCCCAAGGACCGCTGGGCCATGGACTGGTACTACCCGGTGCTGTGCGGCGCGCTGACGGGCGCGCAGGCCCGAGCCCATCTCGCAGCAGGAGCGCCGAAGTTCCTGCTCGGCGAGCACGGCGTGCGCTGCGTGGCCGACCAGCCATGGGTGACTGCGGCGGAGACCTGCGAGTGCGCGCTCGCCTACCTGCGCACCGGCAATGCGGGCACAGCCCGCCGGCTCACCGAGGCCACCCGGGCACTGCGTGCCGACGACGGCAGCTACTACACCGGCTGGGTGGTGCCCCAAGCCAAGACCTTCCCCGGCGGCGAGCGCTCCAGCTACACCGCTGCGGCCGTGCTGCTGGCAGCCGACGCCCTCGACCGTCGCAGCAGCGCCGCGGGCACACTCATCACGACGCCGAGCGGCTGACCGGTTTGCGCAGCACGCGCAGGCTGCCGTGCGCGCCGTGCTCGATGAAGCCGTCGTCGAGGGCCCGCAGCCAGACCTCGTAGGGGGGCCGTCCGCCGTCGGCGGGATCCGGGAACACATCGTGGATGGCCAGCAGCCCACCCGGCATCACCTTCGGCGACCACGCCTCGTAATCGGCGTGGGCCGGCACCTGCCCGTGGCCGCCGTCGATGAACACGAGTGCCGCACTCGACCAGTGCGCCGCGACCGTGACCGAGTCGCCCACGATGGCCACGACGGTGTTCTCGAGGCCTGCGTCGATGAGCGTCTGGCGCAGGACCGGCAGCGAGTCCATGCGACCGGTGCTGGCATCCACGAGCACAGGGTCGTGATGCTCCCAGCCGGCCTGCATCTCTTCTGAGCCACGGTGATGGTCGATGGTGAACAGCACGCCGTCAGCGGCCGCTGCAGCAGCACCCAGGTACACCGCCGACTTGCCGCAGTACGAGCCGATCTCCACCAGCGGACCGAGCGAAGCCACCTCGGCTGCAGCCCGGTGCAGCGCCAGGCCTTCGTCGTGGGGCATGAAGCCCTTCACCTGCCGGGCCAGCGCCGCCAGCTCGGGGTTCATCACGCTTCCGGAGCGCCCGCTGCGCGGCGGGCATCGGCACGGCCGCCGGCGGGCGCCTCGGGCCGGGCGAACAGCACCCGATCCAGCAGGATGAACTTCCCGGCCCACAAGACGCCGAAGCCGATGAGGTTTGCCGCCGAGACGGCCACGGTCGACTGCCACCACCGGTCGGCCAGCGCCACCAGCAGCGACGATATGCCGAGCCCGGCGAGGCTGTAGGCCCAGAAGGGCAGGATCTCGCCGGTGAGCGAGTGGCGGTCGGTGCGAGACCACACCCAGCGCCGGTTGGCGTAGTAGGCCGGCCCGGCGGCGACGCATACCGCCACCACGTTGGCCGCGACTGCCGGCCACCCCAGCACCGCATAGGCCCCCACCAGCACGGCCTGGGTCACCACCACGGTGCCGGCCGACACTGTGCTGTAGCCGAGCAGCCGTCCGAGGAGCCCCCACCTCATCGCTCGCGCCTCACGACGACGATCTCACTGCGGGGATCTCGGCTGCACGGATCTCTGGGCGCGAGGGCTTCCGGCGAGGTGTTGCAAGCAGGACGAGGCGGTCACTGCTCCGCTGGAGCGTTCGGCCGGTAGAACGCGGCCAGCAGCAGCAGCGTGGAAACCAGCCCGCCGGCGATGGCGATCACGAACCAGACCGGCCCGCTCCAGTCGAGGCCCAAGGCGTTGTCGAGCGACCAGTCGCCCGGACCGGTGGCCGCCACGGCCGCGGCGGCCACGGCCAGCACGAACACGTACTCCCAACCTTCACGGATGATGAAGAAGCCGTTCTTGCGGTGGCCGACCCACCCGGCGGTGGTCATCACGCCGATGAACGCCATGGCGGACAGGGGCGTCAGCAGCCCGAGCGCCAAGCCGATGCCGGCGCCGATCTCGGTGAGGGCGGCAAGGTAGGCGTGCAGCAGGCCCGGACGCAGGCCCTCGGCGGCGAACCAGTTGCCGACGCCGCGGATGCCGCCACGGAACTTGGCGATGCCATGGAGCGCCAGGGTGACGCCCACGATCACTCGCAACACGAACAGGCCCAAATTGATGCTGTCGGGATCCATGGTTCTGGGGCCTCCTCAAGGATGTCGCTGCCGTGTGCGGCGAGACGTTCGGCACAGACCGTACTTACAGGTCGAGTCGGTAAACGTTGGTGTTCCGCTGGTTGAACCCGAGCCGGGCATACAGGCGGTTGGCGGCCTCCCGGTCGGGTCGCGAGGTCAGGTCCACCGTGCGGGCGCCTGCCTGCCGGGCGATCTCGATGGCCTGCCGGTTGAGCGCGGCGCCGATGCCGCGGCCTCGTGCCGCTTCATCCACCACGACGTCTTCGATCCACGCCCGCAAACCGCTCGCCAACGGGAAGAGCACGAGGATCATCGCGCCCAAAATCTCCCCGGCACCAGCGCGCGCGATGAGCACCGTGTTCGCCGGATGACCGACGATGCGCCCCAGCGCCGCGGCATCAGGCGGCGGCGAGCTGGACAGCTGCGGGTGCAACCGCGCGAACGCCCCCACCAACGCATCGTCGACAACGTCGCACACCTCAATGCGAACACCAGCGTCCGAGCCAGCCGCCGACGTGCCAGGTTCCGCCACGATGAGCATCGTACGCTCAGGGTCGGCTCACAACAGGGTGCCGCTAGCCTCGCCGACGTGGGCCATCTTGAGTGGTTGGAGCGACCCGAACCCGGCAAGGACTCCATCCTCATTGCAGCGTTCTCGGGCTGGAACGACGCCGGCGATGCAGCCACCGAATCCGCCAAGTACCTGCGCCGACGCTTCCGCTGCCATCCGGTGGCCCACATCGACCCCGAGTACTTCTACGACTTCGCCTCGGTGCGGCCCAGCGTGCAGGTCGTCGAGGGCGAGCGCAAGATCGACTGGCCCACGCCCGATGTGCGCATCGGCGAGGTCGACAACGGCCGGCCGGTGGTCACCGTGCTCGGCGTGGAACCCCGGCTGCGCTGGCGCACGTTCTGCGACGTGATCATCGAGATGGCCGAGACGCTCGGCGTCTCCACAGTGGTCACGCTGGGCGCGCTGCTCACCGACACCCACCACAACGCACCGGTCAACGTGGTGGGCGCCTCCAACAACGCCGCCCTCAACCTGAACATGGGCCTGCGCCAGTCCACCTACGAGGGTCCTACCGGGATCATCGGCGTGCTGAACGACGCCTGCCACCGGGCTGGCTTCGACAGCGTGTCGTTCTGGGCCACCGTGCCCACCTACGTGCACAACTACCCCTCGCCGAAGGCCGCCCTGGCGCTCGCCGAGCGGGTGGGGCAGTTCCTGGGCGTGACGCTGGGCGAGTCGGAGCTGCACAGCGCCGCCGCCAACTACGGCCGCCAGATCGATGAGCTGGTCGCCGGCGACGACACGCTGGCCCAGTACGCGCAGCAGATCCTCGAGGAGTCGGCCGCCGAGGCCGTCGAAGACTTCAGCGAGATGGTCGAGAACCCCGACGGCCTCATCGACGAGCTGGAGCAGTTCTTGCGTCAGCAAGAACCAGACTGATCAGTTTGCGTCAGCAAGAACCAGACTGATCAGCAGCGCAGCACCCCCGCGAACCCACGAGATGAAGATCTCTGCCAACTGCGCACGGGGGTGCTGCGTCACTTCGGACTGTAACCGGGCACCACGGCAACCGGCAAGGGAATTGCGCTAGGCGAGGGCGTGGCGCAGGGCCAGCTCTACCTCGCGCTGGTGCGCCTCGTCGATGACCGGCCCGTCGGGGCCGACCACGTAGAACGAGTCGACCACTTCGTTCGCCAGCGTCTGGATCTTGGCCGAGCGGATGTCGAGGCCCATCTCGGCCAGCACACGGGTGACCTTGTAGAGCACGCCGATGTGATCCTCGGTGCGAACTTCCACGATCGTGGCCCCGGTGGCCGACTCGGCATCGAACGTGATGCTCGTGGCGGCGCGGGTGGCCGACAGCGCCCGGCGGCGCCGGTACACCCGCGCCCGCTCGGCGATGCGCGCCTCCAGCGCGAGGTGCCCACGCAGCGATCGGCGCACGTCGAAGGTGACCCGGTCCCAGTCCACCGGCGTGTCGGGCGGGACGATCCGGAACGACGACACCGCCATGCCCGCCGGGCTCGAATACGCGTCCGCCTGCAGCACGTCGAGCCCCCGCAGCGCCAGCACGCCCGCAGCTCGGCTGAACAGGCCCCGCTCGTCGGGCGCCACCACGGTCAGCACGTCGTCGTCGGTTCGCAGCGCCGTGTCGCCCGCCGCCATCAGCTCTACGACCTCTTCGGTGAGCAGGCGGCGGTGGCCCGGCGATGCCTGATCCGCGCCGCTCATGTGCTCGGTGGTCATCTCGACCAGGGCAGTCACCAGGTTCGACGTCCACTCCCCCCACGCCATGGGACCGGTCGCCAGGCAGTCGGCTTCGGTCATCACGGCCAGCAGTTCCAGGAATTCGGGGGTCTCGGCGGCCCGAGCGACTGTGGTGACGGTCAGCGGGTCGTCGAGGTCGCGGCGGGTCGCCACATCGGTCAGCAGCAGGTGGTGCTGCACGAGACGCACCAGCGTGTCGGCGTCGTCGGAGCTCCAGCCGCAGCGCCGGGCGATAGGGCCTGCCAGCCGCATGCCGGCCTGCGTGTGATCGCCCGGGTAGCCCTTGCCGATGTCATGCAGCAGCGCCCCCATCACCAGCAGGTCGGGGCGGGCCACCCTGTGGGTGAAGCGGGCCGCCTCGGCGACGGCCTCGAGCAGGTGCCGGTCCACCGTGAAACGGTGGTAGCGGGAGCGCTGGGGGCGATTGCGGTTGGGTGCCCACTCGGGCAGCACGCGCGTCCACACGTCGAAGTAGTCGAGCGTCTCGATGACGTCGATGGCCTTGTGCCCGCAGCTCAGCAACTCCACGAAGAGCGCTCGTGCGCCGTGGGGCCAGGGGTCTGGGAAGTGCGCCTGGCGCTCGGCCAGTTTGTCGAGGCTGGCCCGGCTGATCGGCATTGCGCTGCGGGCCGACTGCACCGCTGCATGCAGCACCAGCACGACATCGGTGGCGGGATCGCCGTCGATCACCAGCTCGCCGTCGCGCACTGACAGTCCGGCGATGTCGACCTCGGGGGCAGCGAACTCAGCGT
This sequence comes from Acidimicrobiia bacterium, assembly GCA_022827265.1. Classification (GTDB taxonomy): domain Bacteria; phylum Actinomycetota; class Acidimicrobiia; order Acidimicrobiales; family Poriferisodalaceae; genus Poriferisodalis. The sequence goes on from JAJDTF010000130.1 coordinate 29,345, forward strand.
GCTGGCGGGCGACGCTCGACCACAGCTGGTCCGACAGGAAGGCGATGATGCGACCGGCCTGTGCGATCTCGGCCATGAACGCATCGGCGTCGATGGCGCCTGACCGCTCGGCCACGGCGTCCTGGTCGTCAGCCGACAGCACGTCGCTGCGCAGACCGGTGGTGCGGTGCAGCTCCACCCGTGCGCGCAGCAGCGTCTGGTAGGCCTCGACCAGACGTTCGGTGTCTGCGGCGGGAAGCTGCACTCCTGCCAGCCGCGCCCAGCGGATCGCATGCGCGTCGCGCAACCCGCCGCGGCCGGTCTTCAGATCGGGCTCCAGCAGGAAGGCCACCTCGCCGCTCTGGCTGTGCCGGCGGCTCACGGCGCGCTGCAGCTCGTCGAGCCGCCCCGAGGCGTTGTCGCGCCAGTCGGCCGTCACGCCTTCGATGAGCCGTGCGGTCAGGGCTTCGTCGCCGGCGAGGTGACGGGCATCGACAAGAGCCGTAGCCGTGTCGATGTCCGACGCCGCCAAGTCCAGCGTGCCCGACAGCGATCGCACGGCGTGGCCCAGCTTCAGCTTCTCGTCCCAGATCGGGTACCACAGGCGGTCGGCCAGGTTGCCGCCATGCGAGCTGTCCCCGAGTGCGCCGCGGCTCTCCAGCAGCGACTTGCGGCCGTCGTGCAGCAGGAGCAGGTCGATGTCGCTGCCGGGGCACAGCTCACCGCGGCCGTAGCCGCCGACGGCCACGAGCGCCACGCCCGTGCCGGCCCCGTTCGCACTGCCCCCCGGCGCACTCGACAGCCCGCACTCGGCAGCTTCGGTCTCGAAGCGCTCGGCCAGCCACGAGTCGGTCAGCTCCGACAATGCGGCAGAAAGCTCAGCGGCTGCAGCCGTGCGGATCAGAGCAGCCCGCCGCTCGCCGAACGACGTCATCGCTGCCCCTCTGCTGTGTCATCGCGCCTCGCAGGCTCGGCCGTGTCATCGCGCCTCGCAGGCTCGGCCGTACGCCGGCGCTGCAGCACTTCGAACGCCTTCGCGGCGCCCCAGGCGATGCCGATCGGGCCGAGGTCGGGGTCGATGTCGGCGAACGAAGCCGGGGTCAGCCCGTAGGGATCGTTGGGGAAACGGGAAGCATCGAAATCGTCACGCTCGGGTGCCGGCACGCCGCCGTCGGCCAGCACCTGGGTCGGGAATCGCACGGCGCTGCGCAGCACGGTCAGAGGCGTGGTCTGCTGCGCATCAACGTCGGTCTCAAGCAGCTCGCGCAGCGGCGGGCCGATCTCAGCGACGCACTGCAGCCCCGCTGCGCGCACCGGCACGCTGAGTTCCTGCGCGGTCACGCCGGCACGCTCGCACGCCCAAACCACGCAACGTGCCACCCACCCGGGCAGCGCAGCAATCGCGCCGTCGGCCAGCAGCTCCGCTGCCTCCTCCACCGATGCCGGCACCGGCGCTGCAGCCCCTTCACCGCACTGCCTGCTGGCTTCGCCCGCCGAACCAGGCACCGGAGCGACGGGCGACTGCGGTGCGTCGGCGTCGGTCGCGATCATCGATCGGTCCCGGGGAGGCCGGCGCTCATCGGGCGACCTGTTGAGCGACGGCAGGGACAACGCAGTTGCCGTCCGCCAATGCGCCGTTGAGATTGCCCGAGCGGAAGCCTTCTAGGTCGAGCGTGACATAGCGGTAGCCGACACCGCGGATCGCCTCCACGATCGCTTCGCGCCGCCGGATTGCTTCGGCCAGATCGTCGAGCGGCAGCTCGATGCGCGCTGTGTCGCCGTAGTCGCGTACCCGCATCTGGCCGAAACCCAGACGACGCAGCGCCGCCTCGGCCCGATCCAGCCGCGCCAGCAGCGGCACCGTCACCTGCGTTCCGTAGGGCACCCGCGAGGCCAGACATGCAGCCGCCGGCTTGTCCCACGTGCGCAAGCCGAGCTCAGCGCTGGCGCGCCGCACGTCGGCCTTGGTGAAACCGGCTTCAACCAGCGGGAAGCGGGCGCCGCGCTCGCTCGCAGCGTGCTGGCCCGGCCGGTGGTCGCCCAGGTCGTCGAGGTTGACGCCGAGCACCACCATCGAGCTATGTGCCGCCGCGAGCGGTTCTAGCTGATCCATGAGCGCTGATTTGCAGTGGAAGCAGCGGTCGGCGTCGTTCACCCGGTACGCAGCGCGTGACATCTCGTCGGTCTCGACCGTTTGCCAGGCCAGTCCCCACTCGGCCGCCAGGGCCGCGCAGTCGGCCGCTTCGTCGGTCGCGAGGCTGGGCGAGACAGCCGTCACGCAGAGCGCATCGTCACCGAGCACGTCGTTGGCCGCCCACGCCACCAGCGACGAATCGACACCGCCGCTGAACGCCACCACCACCGGTCCCGACTGCGAGAAGAACCTGCGCAGCCGGTCAAGCTTCCCGTCGGCGGCCACCGGCGCATCCGGCACGCTCAGCCCTTCTGTTCCGAGCGAGGCCGACGCCGCCGATGCGGCGCCCGAGGGTTCGGGGCCGGTCATGTCGCCGCTCCCGTTCCCGCCTTCGCCGAGCGTCATCAGTGCGGCGCCCAGGCGCTCAGAGCCGGTCGGCCGGGATGGCGTAGAACAGCTCAGCGCCGCCGGTGACTGCGGGTACCAGCCCGCGAGCCGACGGCAGGATCTGGTCGGCATAGAAACGTGCGGTGGTGACCTTGTCGGCCAGGAACTGCGGCGATGCAGCACCGTCGGCCGTCGTTGCGCCCGTGTCGCGGGCTTCTGCAACGGTCAGGCCCTGGTCTGCCAGCAGCCCGGCAGCCGCCTCCGCACTGCGGCCCAGCAGCCAACCGCCGACCACGACGCCAGCGAGCCGCATGAACGGCGACGAACCAGCGGCCACGTCATTCGGTGCCGTCGAGAGCTGACCGCCCAGCCACATGGCCGCGTCGCCCATCGCTGCAACGCCATCGCCCAGCGCAGCGCCGATCGCCGCCAGATCGGCATCGTCACTGGTGGCCAAAGCCCCCGCCGTCGCACCCATCTCGCCGATGAGGCGGGCCATGGCCTCGCCGCCGCCGAGCGGCAGCTTGCGGAATGCCAGGTCGGCCGCCTGGATGCCGTTGGTGCCCTCGTAGATCGGGGCGATGCGGCTGTCGCGCCAGTGCTGCGCTGCACCGGTTTCCTCCACGTAACCCATGCCGCCGTGCACCTGCACCCCGAGCGAGGTCATCTCGACGCCGAGATCGGTGCCCCAGCCTTTGCTGATCGGGGTCAGGATCGCGGTGAGCTCGTCGGCCCGCTGCCGCTCGTCGGGGTCGGTCGCCACGAGGGAGCGGTCGATCGCCGCCGCATTCAGGTACATCACGCAGCGCATGGCCTCGGCGTTCGCACGCATCGTCAGCAGCATCCGCCGCACGTCGGCGTGATCCACGATCGGCGACGACTCGCCCGGCGGCAGCTCGGCGCCGATCGCCCGCCCCTGCTTGCGAGTGAGCGCATACTCCCGCGCCTGCTGGTACGCCCGCTCGGTGAGCGACAGCCCCTGCAGGCCCACCGACAGCCGGGCGTTGTTCATCATGGTGAACATGGCGCGCATGCCGCCG
>JAJDTF010000150.1 GCA_022827265.1 Acidimicrobiia bacterium
GCGGAGGGAGGGGGATTCGAACCCCCGGAGGCTTGCGCCTCAACGGTTTTCAAGACCGTCGCAATCGTCCACTCTGCCACCCCTCCGCACGCCAACCTAGCGGTGAGCCTCTGCCGCTTCGCCGGGAATTGGGATCGCTGAAGCCCGCTGGTTGGGGTTATCTTGAGTCGGCGCGGCTGGCGCCCGAGGGTCCGGCCGTGCATGGAGAGGTGGCCGAGTCAGGTTGAAGGCGCTTCCCTGCTAAGGAAGTAACTGCCGCAAGGTGGTTCGTGGGTTCGAATCCCACCCTCTCCGCACCTCTTACTCGACCGAAGTGAAACGACCTGCATGAGAAACCGGCTGCTCCGCTTCGCGACGTATGTCGCCGTGGGCGTCGTGACTGGTTTGATCGTCGCCGCCGTTGCCGAGCTCAGCGAGAAGGTGCTGCTCGAGCAAGTGCTGCACCTGCCGCCCTGGCAGCGGATGATCGCGCCGGCACTCGGGCTGTGGGGCGCCGTGCTGATGCTGCGCTGGGCCAACGCCGGCCGGCAGCTCACGCCCTCCACCTCCGAGGAGTACATCCGGGCATTCCACGACCGCAACCATCCGATGCGGTTCAGGGACCTGCCCGGTCGCCTGCTGGCGGGCATCGTGACGGTGGGCTCCGGCGGTGCGGTCGGTCTCGAGGGTCCGTCCATCTACGCAGGCGCCACGGCCGGGAACGCGATGCAGCGGGTGGTCCGCCGGCTGTTCCGGGGCCGCGAGGGCTACGCGCTGCTCGTGGCAGGGGCCGCCGCAGGTGTCAGCGCCATCTTCCAAGCGCCTGCCACCGGCGTGCTGTTCGCGCTCGAAGCCCCTTACAAGAGCGACCTGGGCCGCAGGGCGCTGCTGCCCGCGCTGCTCTCCAGCGCTGCCAGCTACGTCGTATACGTGCTGGTCACCGACTTCGACGACCGCCCGTTCGAGATCGGCACCGAGATGGTGAGCGTCCAGTTCGGCCGCCAGGAACTGCTGGGCGCCGCTCTGGTCGGCGCGCTGTGCGGGCTCTTGGCATCGGGGTTCTGCCGGGTGCTGGCGATCGCCAAACGAGTTCATGGCTCCGAACGCCCCTGGTGGCTGATTGCGCTGGGCAGCGGGGGGATCCTCATCGGCCTCGCCGCACTCTGCGAGTGGGTGTTTGACGCGCCGCTGTCGCTGGGCCCGACGGCCGAGGGCCAGCTGGTGGACTGGGCGCTCAACCCCGAGGCATCACTGTGGCTGCTGGGGTTGTTGCTGGCCATACGCATGATGGCGACGTCGACGGTGCTGGCCGGAGGTGGCGTGGGCGGCGTGTTCATCCCGCTCGCGGTGTTCGGCCTGATCGTGGGGCGCCTGGTGGGCGGGTGGATCGAGTTGGGACCCGAGTCGCTGGCGTTCTTTCCCTTCATTGGCGTGGCCGCGTTCCTGGCGGCCGGCTACCGCACCCCCCTGGCCGGAGTGATGTTCGTGGCCGAGTCCACCGGGGCTCCGCTGTTCGTCGTGCCCGCGCTGGTGGCGGTGGCCGTGTCGCAGGTGCTCATCGGCAATGCCTCTGTTTCGCAGTTCCAGCGCGACAGCCGCGCCGGCCATCTCGAGCGGCGCCTAGAGATGCCCGTCAACTCCGCCATGTCCACCGAAGTGCCGACCGTGAATGCCGACGCCCCGCTGGCCGATTTCGTGTGGGGAGTGGCACTGCCACGCAAGCAGCTCGAAGCCATCGTGATCGGACCCGAACGGGAATTCCTCGGCGTGATACGGCTGAGCGACACCCGCGACGTGGATCGCAACGACTGGATGTCAGTGAGGTGCGGCGAGGTGATGACAGCCGACATCACCCCGGCGCGCCCGTCGTGGACGCTGCGCGAGGTCACCGAGGCAATGGCAGACGCCGATATCGAGCTGTACCCGGTGATCGACAGCGGCGGGCGCATCGCGGGCGTCGTCACCGAGAATGCCATCGTCAAGCTGGTGGACTTCCTCAACGAGACACAAGGCGACCGCTGAGCTCGGCACGACTGAGTGCGTCGGGACTGAGCTCGCCGAGACTGAGCACAAGCGAGGCCGATAATGAGTGAATCCGAGCCGCAGCCGATCGGGCTGCTCGAGGGTCTGGCCACCACACGGGCCATCCGCCGCTACCTGCCCGACCCCATCGGGGACGAGGACTTGGCGACGATCCTGTGGCATGCCAGCCGGGCGCCCAGCGGCTCCAACCGGCAGATGTTCCGCTTTGTGGTGCTGCGCGACGGGCCGGCAGCGGTCCAAGCCAAGGCGCTGCTGGGCCAGTGCTTTCGGGACGGGTGGAATGCGAAGCGCTCGGGCGACGGCTACACGCAGGGCTCTGGCACTGCCGATGACTCGCCCAAGGCCCGCATGGCTCGCACCATGCAGCACTTCGTCGACCACTTCGAGGAGACGCCGGTGGTGATCCTGGCGTGCTTGGTGCGCTACCGGAAGCCCACCTACGCCGAGGGCGCCTCGGTGTACCCGGCGGTGCAGAACCTGTTGCTGGCGGCACGGGCGCTCGGCTACGGCGGCGTCATCACCGGCTGGCACCGCGACGTCGAGGACGATCTGTGCGAGCTGCTCGGCATTCCCGAGGGCGTGGCGATCCATGCCACCATCCCGCTCGGGCGGCCCGCAGGGCGCCACGGACCGGTGCGGCGACGGCCCCTGCGTGAGCTGGTCTATGAGGATCGCTGGGATCAGGATGCGGCGTGGGCCGTCGACCCGCCCGACACGCGCTTCACCTCGGCAGGCCCCCCGCCCGGCTCGCCGACCTCAGCGGCTGAGCCGCCAGGTGCTCCCGCTGCCGTAGCTGTGGCACCCATCCCCAACTGCTCAGGCGGTCTCGGCGGGGCGGTCGGTGTGGCTCCACTGTGACCACGAGCCGATGTACACCTGCGGGCGGCCGAGGCCGGCGCGCTCCATTGCGAGGGCATCCATGCAGGCGCTGACGCCTGAGCCGCAGTACACGACGGCGTTGTTCGCGCCGCCTGCCTCCTCCACGCCTTCGGCTGCGTAACGGGCGCGCAGCGCTGCGGGGTCGGCGAAGCGGCCTTCGGGGCCGAGGTTGTCGGTCATCGGCACGTTGACCGCGCCGGGGATGTGGCCGGGGCGCGGATCGATCGGTTCGGTCTCGCCGCGATAGCGGTCGCCGCCGCGGGCATCGATGAGCACAGTCTCGGAGCTGGCACCGGCGTCGGCCGCGCCGTCGATGTCGACGAACGCCCCGTCCGGCCAGGCTCGTACCGGGCACTCGCGGGCGGCTCGCGTGTTCGGCGCCGTCTCGGTGGCGCCCGTCCACGAGCCCAGGCCGCCGTCGAGCAGTGCCGCATCGTGGCCGAGCACTCGCAGCATCCACACCATCCGGCCTGCGGCAGTGCCGTTCAGGTCGTCGTACGCCACAACTGGGTCGTCGGGGCCGATGCCCAAGGCGCCCAAAGATGCGGCGAAGCTCTCGGCGGTCGGCAACGGGTGCCGGCCATGGGCGGGCGCGCCCTGCGCGGACAGATGTGCGTCGAGGTCCACCCAGATGGCCCCGGCAATGTGGCCTTCGAGGTAGGCGGCATAGCCGGACCGGCCGTCGAGATACCAGCGCACGTCGCACAGCACGATGTCGTCGCGGTCAGACAGCTCTGCGGCGCTCACCACGGGCGGCAGCGGAGCCATCAACCCCGCCCGAACATCATCAACCACTGCGCCGCCATCACACGCTCGGCGCAGGGCACCGCTCTCAACCCTGCCCGAACATCATCAGCCACTGCGTCTCGCTGCTTGGCTTGAAGACGTAATTCATCTGGCGGGTCTGGCCCATCGTGGCGCTGGGTTCGAACGAGTACCGGTGGCCGGGAAACAGCACGGCCGAATCGGGCACCTTGGCGAGCGTGTCGTGCAGCGACCGGTACATCGCAGCGGGGTCGCTGCCCGGCAGGTCCATGCGTCCGCAGCCGTCCAGGAACAGCGTGTCGCCAGCCACGAGCGCCCCTCCCACCAGGAAGCACTGACTGCCGGGCGTGTGGCCAGGCGTGTGCAGCAGCTCGATGTCGATCGCACCCACCGACACCACATCGCCGGGAGCGTGCAGCTCCATGTCGCTCATCGAGATGCCGGTGGTCTTGCGCACCAGTTCGGCCTCGGGCGCCTGCAGGTGGATCTTGGTGCCCTGGCGTTCGAGCAGCTGGGCCACACCTTCGATGCTGTAGCCCATCATGTTGCCGCCGATGTGATCGGCGTGGAAGTGCGTGGCCAGCACGCCGGTGAGCTGCATCTCGTCTTCGGCCAGGATGTCGAGCAGGTCATCGACGGCGTAGGCCGGATCCACCACGACCGCCTCGCGGGTCTCCCGATCGCCGATGAGGTAGGCGAAGTTCACCATCTGGCGGGCGATCGGGTCGCTGGTGGCGAAGTCCTGGCCCGACAGCAGCTGGCGGAAGTACAGCCGACTCTCGCCGGGCTGGCGTGCCTGCGGATCGTCGGCAGTGTCGTCACCCATGGCAGCGCACAGTACTCACCGGCCGCCCGGAAAGGCACGCCCGCTGTGACTTCCGTGTCAGCCAGGGCAGGCCCGGGTTGGCCCGTCGGGCGCGAGCGCGGCAGTATGCGCTCATGAGCCAAACGCCTGCCCCGCTGTCGGACTTCTACGAGATGGACGAAGTCCTGTCCGACGAGGAGGCCATGATCCGCGACACGGTCGCCGCGTTCGTGGCCAAGGAGTGGGACCCCATCGTGGGCGACCACTTCGAGGCAGGCACGTTCCCGATAGAGCTGATCCCGACGATCGCCGACATGGGCCTGCTCGGCATGCACCTCGACGGCTACGGATGCGCGGGTGCATCGGCCATGGCGTACGGCGTGGCGTGCCGCGAGCTCGAAGCGGGCGACAGCGGACTGCGCAGCTTCGTGTCAGTGCAGGGGTCGTTGTGCATGTTCCCGATCTGGCGCTACGGCTCGACCGAGCAGAAGGAGCACTGGCTGCCCCGCATGGCCGCCGGCGAGATCATCGGCTGCTTCGGACTGACCGAACCCGACCACGGCTCCGACCCGGCGTCGATGACCACCCGGGCGGTGCGGCGGGGCGACTCGTGGATCCTCAACGGCGCCAAGCGGTGGATCACCAACGCCGGGCTGGCCGATCTGGCCATCGTGTGGGCCAACACCGACGACGGATTCCGGGGCTTTTTGGTGCCGACCGACTCGCCCGGCTTCGAGGCCCGCAAGATCCAGAACAAGCTCTCGCTGCGGGCCTCGGTGACCGGCGAGTTCTACATGGACGACGTGGAGGTGCCCGAGTCGATGCGCCTGCCTGACGCGCTCAGCATCGGTGCGCCGCTGAGCTGTTTGTCCGAGGCCCGCTTCGGCATCGCCTTCGGCGCCGTCGGAGTGGCTCGCTGCTGCTACGAGCAGGCGCTCAGCTACCAGCTCGAGCGCCCCCAGTTCGGCAAGCCGCTGGCCGGCTTCCAGATCAGCCAGATCAAGTTCGCCGACATGCTCACCGACATCACCAACGCCAACCTGCAGGCCATGCGGCTGGGCCAGCTCAAAGAACAGCACCGGCTGCGACCGCATCACATCTCGATGGCCAAGCGGCACAACTGCCGCGTTGCCATCGACACGGCCCGCACCGCCCGGGCGATGATGGGCGCCAACGGCGTCTCCACGGAGTACGCGCCGATGCGCCATGCGGCAAACATGGAATCGGTCATGACCTACGAGGGCACCGAGGAGATCCACGGGCTGATCCTGGGTCAGCAGATCACCAGCATCCCCGCCTTCCGCTGACAGCTCGCTGTCTCGCATGACAGCGAGAGCGCGCCCGCGTCGGACGACCGACACGGAACTGCAATGGCCCTGCGGGGAACTCTCGGGGGACGATGGGCGTCATCAGGTCGAGCCGTTCGATGAGCGGCCGACCAAAGGAGGGAACGCCATGATCGTTCCGCACATACGCACTCCCCGGTTCCTTGCCGACAGGCATCTCGTCTGGCGAGCTGCGGCAGCCGCGCTGGCCCTGGTGCTTCTGACTGCGGCGTGCAGCGCGGAAGGCGCCGATGACAGCGCTGACGGCGACAGCAACGAGCGCGCAACGTTCGCAACCGAGTCCATGTCCGACGAGGAGATGTTGATGTCGGACGACGAGATGATGGACGAGGACGACATGGCTGAGGAGGAGATGCTCGAGAGCGCGCCCGCGTCGGACGACCGAGACTCCACTGCTCTGGCCACGAGCGTGCCCGACGTGGCCGCCAACTTCGGGCGCGACATCATCTACACAGCCCGCATCGCCGTCGAGACGGCAGACGTCGCCGCGGCGGGGGCGCAAGCCACCTCGATCATCGAGGGTCTCGGCGGCTTCGTGTTCGCTCAGGACACCCGCACGCAAGGCCGCGCACGCACCACCCTGACCTTCAAGGTGCGACCGCAGCAGTTCTCGGCCGCACTGGAACGCCTGTCGAACGTCGGCGAACTCGTGGAGCAGACCGTCAACGCCGAGGACGTGACCGGCATCGTCGTGGACCTCGGCAGCCGCATCTCCACAGCAGAGGTCAGCGTGAACCGGCTGCGCGAGTTCCTCTCACAAGCCACCGGGGTAGAAGGCGTCGCCGAGCTCGAACGCGAGCTGGCCAGCCGTGAGAGTGACCTGGAGCGGCTGCGCGGGCAGCTTCGTTCGCTGCGCGACCGGGTCGACCTGGCCACGATCACGCTGTCGATCACCGAATCGGTCGAGGCGGTGCCGAGCGCATCGATGATCGTGCAGGCTTGGATAGCCGCAGGCGACGAGGATCCCTGCCTTGGCTACCAGGACGTGCTGACGCCGCCCGACGGCGATGTCGGCCTGTGCATCGAGGTGGAGAACAACGGCGAGACGGTGCTGACGGACATCGCTCTGACATCGAACGCGCTGCGCTTCGACAACGACGACCTGAGGGTGCCCGACGGCACGAGCCTCGCCCGCGTCGAACCCGGCGAGCGGGCCACAGCCACGCTCGGCTACACGATCTCCGACGGTCGCATCGCAGGACGCGTGGCAACCCGCGGACTGGACATCGACATCCGCGTCAGCGCCTTGCCCGTCACTGCCGACGGCGCCGAACTGGGCCGGCTCGCCCGCGGCGCCATGCTGCAGCTGTTTCTCGAGCCAGACGAGACATCGCCTGGATTCGGCGACGCCTTGAGCGGCGGCTGGGGCGCCTTGGCAGGCATCGCCACTGGCATCGGGCTGGTCGTCGCCGCGCTGCTGCCGTTCCTGCCCGTCATCGCAATCGTGCTCGCAGTCACATGGTGGTGGCTGCGCCGCCGTCGTGCCCGGCGAACCGCGGGAACATCCAACGTCGAGGGGACCTGATCTCCTCGCCGGCTCTTCAGCGGTCTGCGGCGATGGCTGACGGCATCGGCATGTTGACTTATCATTTATGATAATCCGCATGGTCGAGATGAGCGCAACGCTGCGGCGGGTGATGGAGTCAGCGGCGCGTTTGCAGGCAGTCGTGCCCGACGCTGTCCTGGTGGGAGGATCAGCCGCTGCGCTGTATGCGGGCCACCGCGACTCGCTCGACCACGACCACGTGCTTGTCGATCTGGCCGACCGCTACGAAGCCGTGCTGGAGGCAGTGGAGGCCACCGAGGGGTGGGCGACCTCGGTGCGCGCCTCCAAGCCGCCGTTCACCATCATGGGCAGCCTCGACGGCATCGAGGCCGGGCTGCGCCAGATGCGACGGCGCAGGCCGCTCGAGACCGTCGAGGTCGACGTCGGCGACGGCGCCGTCGTGGTAGCGCCGACCGAGGCGGAAGCTCTGCGCGTCAAGGCCTTCCTGGTGGTGCAGCGCAACGCGGTGCGCGACTACCTCGATGTCGTTGCGCTCGCCGACCACATGGGCGTCGACGCCGCCGTCGGCGTGCTGTCAGACATCGACGGCTACTACGCCGACCGGTCGGGTGAGCCTGCGTCGGTGCTGACCTCGCTGGTGGTCGCGCTGGCCGAACCGTTGCCGCGTGACAGCAGCATGACCGACGAACTGCACTGCTACAAGAACCTCGACCCGCGCTGGCACCGCTGGCCCGACGTCGTGGCTGTCTGCCAGGCGCTGGCTCTGCGACTGGGCGGTGCCGCATGAGCGTGTTTCGGTTCCGCAATGTCGACGCCGAGACGTCCGACGACATCGGCACGTGGCCCTCGGAGGCGCTGGCTGCCGTGATCGACCGAGGCCTGGTGCCCGACTGGCGTCCCGTCTTCGCTGAGATCCGCAGATCGCCGTGGGGGTCCGTGGCTCGACGGGTTGAGCGCTGCCTGGTCTGGCGGGAGCCCGACGGCGCGAGCGCGCTGTTCAGACTGGCGATCCAGCACGCCCGCGACGAAACCGACCGCGCCGACCGCGCCGCCGTGGCCGCCCGTGTCCGAGCCGCAGTCGAACGCGCGGGAATCAGCAAGGCAGAGTTCGCAGCATCAGTCGGCACCAGCCCGTCGAGGCTCAGCACCTACCTGAACGGCAAGGTCACGCCCTCAGCGGCGCTGCTCGCACGCATCGAGCGAACCGCAGCCGCGATCTGATTCCCCGAAGCTCTCTCGTGTCGCTGCCACCTCGTCGCATCAAGGCCGCAATGGTCGCTTTGGTGGCGAGCATCGGTCTCATGGCATCCAGTGGATGTGGGGCCTCTCCCCAAATCGTGAAGACTCACGTCTACAGCGTCTCGGACGATCGAGTGGAACGTTCGGATGATGTTGCCATGGTCAGGCTGTCGTCGCGACGGGCCCAACTGTGGAGCAACCACCAATGCGTAGATCTGACTGTCGCCATGCCGTCATGGCTGGGAGATTCTGCGACCGATGCTCTCGGGAATGGCGGCGGGTTCTGTGGCGCGAGGCCCGCGGAGGACGATGTGTGGTATGGCATCTCAGGCGGGTCCTACGTGCCACCGTCGTACGATGCTCTCGACGACCGGGGAGATCGGACCTGGGGCCGTCTCATCTATGGCATCGGACCGCCGCAACTTGAAACCGTCAAGGTGACGGAGGGTGACATCACTGTTGTGGTAGATGCCGACGCGGGCGATGACATAACCGCTTTCGTGGTCTGGTGGCAGGGCTCAGGGAACCCGGGCGGTGTTGTGCCCGACTACCGCGTTCAGCCGGCGTCGTGAGCCAGCCGCCACCACGAGCTCCCAGCGTCAGAAACTCATCACTCCCCACGATCGCGAAAAAGGCACCCTGCTACTGACGCGCGCGTCTCAAGAAACTGAACACTTGCGGGCCAAGTCGGACATATTCGGACTTCGATGGGCAATGTCCGTTTGTGTCCGGTGCGGCCTGCCAGACTCGCCTCATGCAGGTATCAGCCGTGCGGACGACGGGCATCTACTGCCGGGCGGACTGCTCGGCGCAACCGCTGCCGCACAACGTGACGCAGTATTCCAACCCGGTGGCCGCCGAGGCGAACGGATTCCGTCCCTGCCTCCGCTGCCATCCGGAGCGTCGCGCCGGCTCGCTCGCCGATCTGGATGTGCCGCCGCCGGTCGGGGCGGCCCTGCTGCGGATTAACGACGGCTTCCTGGATGACCACGACGAAGAGACGCTCGCGGCTCACGTGGGCTACAGCGGCCGCCAACTGAGGCGGCTGTTTGAGCACCATGTCGGAGCGACGCCCACCACCATCGCCCGGTCACGCCGTGCGCACTTCGCCCGCTGCCTGATCGACGACACCGATCTGACCTTCGCCGAGATCGCCCGGGCGGCGGGTTTCGGCGGGCCGCGCCAACTGCACCGGGCCATGACGTCGGTGTTCTGCTTCACGCCCACCGAGTTGCGCTCGAAGCGGCGGCATGGCGAGCGGCCTCATCTCGACGGCGGTCTCGTGCTCACGGTGCCGTACTTGGCGCCGTTCGACTTCGAGACGTTCATCTCGCACCAGACCGCTCGCGCCATCCCCGGTGTCGAGACGGTCAGCGTTGATTCCGGCGGGGGTTCCGGCTACGTCCGCAGCTTCAGCGCCTGCGGCCACCCCGGCATCGCCGAACTGGCTGTGCTCCAAAGCGCCCCCTCCGTGGCGGCCGGGCCCGACAACGCCGCCCCAATAGCGGCCGTGCCGAATGGCGCCACCTCTGTGGCGGCGGGGCCCAACGGCACCGCCGCTGTGCCTGAGGATGCCGGTGGCGGACGCAATCAGCTGCAGCTGCGGCTGCACCTGCCGACGTACGACTCCATCATCGATGCGGTGAGCCGCTGCCGGGCGATGCTCGGCACCGACGAAGACCCGTCGCCGGCCGAAGCTGCGCTAGCCGGTGATCCGTTCATCGGTCCCCTGGTGCGGCAGGCGCCCGGGCTGCGGGTGCCGCGATCGTGGGACCGGTTCGAGACCGCCATCCGCATCGTCGTCAACCAGCAGATCTCGCTGGCATCGGCCTCCACGATGTGCAGCCGGATCGCGCAGCGCTTCGGCTCGCCGTTCGACGCCCCGTCAGAGTGCTGCATCGACGTCCAGGTGCCCCTGACCCACCTGTTCCCGGGCGCCGCAAGCCTGGCCGATGCCGGACCGGCTGGATTCGCCGGACTCGGCTTCACCCGGCGCCGTGTCGACACGATCGTGAGCCTGTCGGAGGCGGTTGCGAGCGGCGAACTCGACTTGAGTGCCGCGGACACGCTCGAGAGCACCGTGGCGCGGCTCTGCGAGCTGCCCGGCATCGGTCCGTGGACCGCGCACCTCATCGCCATGCGCGTCTTCGGCGCAGACGATGCGTTCCCCGCCTCGGACCTCGGTCTGCGCAGGGCCGCCGAGCGTCTTGTGGGTCACCCCGTCTCCGCTGGCGAGCTGGAGGCACTGGCCGAGTCATGGCGCCCCTACCGTTCGTGGGCTGCACAACACCTGTGGCGTTCCGCCGCATCGCCGAGTCCACGCCCGCCAGATCCTCACTCGCCCTGATCTCGTCCCGAACCAGAAAGCGACACATGAACCCTCCGACTTCCCACGCAAGCGGCGCCCTGACCGCTGGCACCGACACGCACTGGCACACCACCATCGACAGTCCCATCGGGCCATTGGGCCTTGTGGCGACCGACAAGGGACTGCGTGCCGTGTCGTGGCGCGGTGACGAGACATCCGTCAAGCTGCCCGACGACATGGTCGAAGACCCCGACCATCCGATCCTGCGCCAAGCAGCGCTCCAGCTCAGCGAGTACTTCGACGGCGACCGCACCAGCTTCGACCTGCCGCTCGACCTGCGCGGCACCTCGTTCCAAGAGGCAGCCTGGCGGGCACTCGGCGACATCCCCTACGGCAGCACCCGCAGCTACGGCGAGCAGGCCGCGCTCGTCGGCAGGCCCAAGGCTGTGCGAGCCATCGGCCAGGCCAATGGCCGCAACCCGGTGCCGATCGTGCTCCCCTGCCACCGGGTCATCGGCGCCGACGGCTCGCTCACCGGCTTCGGCGGCGGCCTCGACCTGAAGTCCGACTTGCTGCGGCACGAGGGCGCCCTCGGCTGAGCGGTCCGCACTGGCGCCAGCCAGTGCGGCGCTGCTGTGCGCGAGGAGGGACTTGAACCCTCACACCCTTGCGGGCACAGGCACCTGAAGCCTGCGCGTCTGCCAATTCCGCCACTCGCGCGTGGGGCGAACAGACTAGCCCGCGAACCTCCGCTCCTACACTGGCCCATCGTGGGTGGCGCCAGCCTGGTCGGCAGCGACGGAAAGTGCCACGAACTGGGCTCGTCGGCTGTCATCGGGCGGCGTGACGACTGCGACATCGTGCTCGACGGGCCGAAGGTCTCACGGCGGCACGCGCAGATCAGCTCCAGCGCAGACGGCCTGTTGCTGGTGGACCTCGCCAGCGTGAACGGCACGCTGCTGAACGGCATCGAGATCACCAGCGAGCGCCTGTCGCACGGCGATGTCGTCACCATCGGCACCCACGATCTGCGGCTGGAGCTGGACTGATGTCCGAACAATTGGTGCGCGTGCTCGCGCTGTGCGTGCTCGTGTTGCTGTACCTGTTCTTTTTCCGCGTGATGCGCGCCGTGTGGGCCGGTGTCGCAACACCTCGCAACCACCTCGGCTGGAGGTCGTTGCGCACGCTCCGAGGCAACGGGCCGGCCAACGGCAACACGGCCCCGCAGCCGATTGCGCTCGTCGTCCGCTCGCCGCTGAGCGCCCAGGGAGAACGGCACCTGCTGGCTGACGCGCTGATCATCGGGCGCGGCCCCGAGTGCGACGTGATGATCGACGACAGCTACTCGTCACAGGCTCATGCCCGTCTCTACCGCGACGGCGGCCGGCACCTGCTGGAGGATCTGGGCTCGACGAACGGCACATATCTGAATCGTCAGAAGGTCGACAACGCGACGGCTGTACGCGTGGGCGATTTCGTGCAGGTCGGCTCCACCGTTTTCGAGGTGGGCACATGACGGGCGCGCACGGTGCCGCCGCACCGCACAGCCGCGAGACTGCAGGGTCATGACCGCTCCCGCCCGCCAGATGCGCATTCGCTGGGGCGGAGCGTCGGATCGGGGCTTGCGCCGCGCCGAGAACCAGGACGCCATGTACGCGGACATCGGCCTGTTCGTGGTGGCCGACGGCATGGGCGGCCATCTCGGCGGCAGCGTCGCCTCGAGTCTCGCGGTGAAGACCGTCGCTGCGAACTCCCCCTCGACACCGGCCGAGCTGCTGGCGGCGGTTCGCCATGCCAACCAGGTGGTGCATCACCGGTCGACCGCCCATGCGGACCTGTCAGGCATGGGCACCACGCTGTGTGCCATCGCGGTGGTGCAGCAAGACGACAACCGAGTGTGGTGCCTGGCCAACGTCGGCGATTCCCGTGTCTACCGCTATCAAGGAGGCGAGCTCACCCAGCTCACGATCGACCACAACTTCGTGGCCGAGATGATCCGGGCCGGCGACCTCACCGTCGAGCAGGCCGCAGACCATCCCCGGCGCAACACGCTGACTCGGGCCATCGGCGTGGAGCCGGACGTCGTGGTCGACGATTGGATCCTCGAGCTCACCGGCAACGATCGCTTCCTGCTCTGCACCGACGGCGTCACCAACGAGTTGGACGAGTCCGAGATCTCCGAGCTGCTCGACACCGATGAGCATCCCTCAGACGTGGCACGCGCTCTCGTCCGGCAGGCCAATGACCGCGGGGGGCGCGACAACTCCACGGCACTGGTGGTCGACGTCGACATCGAAGGGGTCGCGCACGAGCCGACTCCGACGCAAACCGACGGTCCCGAGCCCGGCGGCAGCACCCAGCGAGCGTCAAGACGGCGCGGCTGGCGGCGTTCGCGCTCACGCTGAGGCCTCCGCTGCGGGTCCGACGCCGTACCGAGGCAGCACTCGCCGCAATGGCCGGCGTGGTGATCTGCACCACGTTTGCTGTCGCCGCGCTGGGTGTGGAGCAGAACTCTGTTTGGGGCGGTGCGGGCAGGACCGACGGCGCCGAGTCGCTTTGGATCGCCGCCGGTTGGCTGACCGCCGTCTTGGTCGGCGGCACAGCAGTGCACGTCGCCATCAGGCGGTGGGCGCCGAGCAGCAACGAGATCATCTTCGGACTCACCGAGCTGCTCATGGGCATCGGTTGGGTCTTCGTCGCGCGGGTCGATGCCTCCTTGGCGTCCGAACAGGCAGTCGCCGTGCTCCTGGGATTTGCGGCAATCGCCGCAACCCTGGTCGCCGCCCCGCGGCTCGACTGGCTCTTGAAGCGACCTGGCGTGTGCGGTTTCATTGCTGTCGCACTTCTTGCCGCAGGGAGCTTCTCCGGTGGGACCGATCCCTCAGCCGGCGCGTACGAACCGCCGCGCCAGTGGCTGAATCTCGGATCGCTGAGCGTGCAGCCGTACGGACTGGCCAAGCTCGCCGTGATCCTGGCAGCCTGCGCGCTCACAGTCTGCGCTCCGCGCTGGCTGCCGGTTCGCGTGGTTCCGCATCGCCATACCGCTGGCGCGATCGTCGCCGCCGTCGGCGCGTGGACACTCCTCATCGCAGGGGGTGACATCGCGTCTTCAGTGGTGATCTTCGTGGCTGCCTGGCTGCCGCTCTGGCTGGACGGCGACGATCACCTCGAAACGGAGCTGCCGACGGTTGCGAGAACGGCGCGTACACGAGCGCTCGGCGGGATCGCCGCCAGCTATGGAATCGGCGTGGTTGTGCTCGCCTCGGTGTACGACTGGCTTTCCGCTCAACTGCGCCACTGGCAAGACCCGTGGACGGCGACCGGCGGCGCAGCGACGGTCGAGAGCGCTTTCGCCATCAGCGCCGGCGGACTCAGCGGAGTGGGACCAGGTCTCGGTGCCCCGGATCGCATCGCTGGCGCACACAGCGACTTCGTTTTCGCCGTGATCACCGAGGAACTCGGCATCTTGGGCGGCGCTGCGATCCTGGCGGCACTCATGCTGTTCGTCGGCGTCGGTGCCGGTATCGCGCAACGGGCGTACGGCACGCATCGGCTGCTTGCGGCCACGGCAACGGTTGTTGTCGGGCTGCAGGCATTCCTCACCATTGCCGGTGTGCTGCGGTTGCTGCCGCACACCGTAGGTGCCCTGCCGTTCGTGGCCCACGGCCCAGCCGCGATGGTCGGCAACTGCATCGCTGTCGGGATGCTGCTCGCCATCTCCAGCGTCAGCGATGTTTCCCGAGGCGAGCCTCAACAACTGGCGCAGGGCGATTCATGAGGGGGCGCATCATCCGGTTGACCGTCGCGCTCGCGGCCGGCTTCGCCATCCTGCTTGTGCAGCTCACCAATCTGGGCTTTGTCGCTGCCGAAGGTCTCCGCAGTCACGAACTCAACACACGCGCCGCGGCGGCAGCCTTCGGCAACGCACGCGGTGCGATCCACAGCGCCGACGGCGAAGTCCTCGCGCTCCCCATCGGGCACCCCGACGCCGGGCAGCGACTGCTCCGTGCGTACCCGCACGGTCCGCTGTACGCCCACGTCGTGGGCTACCTGGGTCCAGCAGCCGGCGCCAGCGGGGTCGAGCGCAGCTACGACAGCGAGATGTCGGGCACAGCGACCGGCATTGCCGTACAGGAGCTGGCCGACCTGTTCGCCGACAGCGGTCGAGTGGGTGATGTGATCTTGACCCTCAACCACGGCGTACAACTCACCGCGCGTGCCGCGCTGGGCGACCGCGACGGCACCGTCGTCGCCATCGACCCAGCGACCGGCGCGGTCATCGCGATGTGGTCTCGCCCCAGCTTCGATCCTGACGCGCTGGTGTCACCGAAGCCCGGTGCCATTCAAGCAGGTACGCAGCTTCCGGTGGCACGCGCCTACCAGCGCCACTACGCCCTCACCGCCGACCAATCGCTCGGCGCGGCGGGCGTCGAGTTGCTGGAAGGTGCACGCCGGAAGCCGGATTCAACCGGCATCGATCTGCCCGGCGAACCGGACGGGGCCGAACCGGACGACA
The DNA here is from genome assembly GCA_022827265.1 of Acidimicrobiia bacterium. Classification (GTDB taxonomy): domain Bacteria; phylum Actinomycetota; class Acidimicrobiia; order Acidimicrobiales; family Poriferisodalaceae; genus Poriferisodalis. Next base: position 15,388 of record JAJDTF010000150.1, read on the forward strand.
CCGACAGCGGCAGCGGCGATGACCCACCGGTGCGGATGACACCGCTGCAGCTGGCGGTGGCAGCCGCATCGATCGCCAACGACGGGATCCGGATGCGCCCCCACATCGTGCGCCGCGTCGACAGCCGCTCCACCGAAGACGGGCAGTCGGCTCCCGATGCATCGGTCGAGATCGCGCCGCGCGATGCCGGGCAGCTCTTCGAGACTGCCATCGCGGCCGGGCTCCTGGGTCGCATGGCCGCAGAGGCACGGCAAGCCTCCATCGGCCTCGAGCCGGCCGACGGCATCGAAGTCGCAGCAGCAATCGCGACCGGACTGCTGGGCGATCCGTCCGACACCAGCAGACGAACCGGAAGCTGGGCCGTGCTGCTGGCCCCGGCAGATGCGCCCACCGTCGCCGTGGCGGTGCTGATCGAACCCGACGTCACCCATGACATCGGCAATGGACGGGGCGGCGGTACCTTGGCAACGATGATCGCTGCGACCGCAGCCGAAACCGCCCTTGCGCTGCGGGCGGTCCCCGATTCCGACCGCCCGTAGCCCGAACACTTCGCAGTCACCCCGCCGGCCCCACGGCCCGATCTGGCAGCAATTGCCCCCCGCTCATGGCAGACACCGACAACCCAATCTTCGGCGGTCGCTACGAGCTGTTCAGCCGCATCGCGCGGGGCGGAATGTCCGAGGTCTTCTTGGGTCGCGATCGCCTGCTCGACCGGCCCGTCGCCGTCAAGGTCCTGTTCCCCGAGTTCGCGACCGACTCGTCATTCGTCGAGCGGTTCAGGCGTGAGGCTCAAGCTGCCGCGAACCTGAGCCAGCCGAACGTGGTCGGCGTGTACGACTGGGGCAACCACGAAGGCACCTACTACATCGTGATGGAGTACGTCGAGGGCCGGAGCCTCGCGGAGGTGATCCGGAGCGACGGCCCGCTGCATCCCGACCGGGCTGCAGACATCGCCATCGACATTGCCGCCGCGCTCGCGTTCGCTCACGGCAACGGTGTGGTGCACCGCGACATCAAGCCGGGCAACGTCATGATCACCCAGTCGGGCCAGGTCAAGGTGGCCGATTTCGGCATCGCACGAGCGCTCGGCGGCGGCACCGACGACCTGACACGCACCGGATCTGTCATGGGCACAGCCACGTACCTGTCGCCCGAGCAGGCTCAGGGGCTGGAAGCGGACCCGCGCAGCGACGTGTACTCGCTGTCGGTCGTGCTCTACGAGGTATTGACCGCAGGACCGCCGTTCACCGGGGACAGTCCCGTCGCCATCGCCTACAAGCACGTCCAGGAAGCGCCGGTCCCGCCGTCGCGCTACAACGCCGACGTTCCCCACGAACTCGAAGCCATCTGCCTGCGAGGGCTCGCCAAGGACCCCGACGCGCGCTACGGCTCGGCTGCAGAGCTGCGCAACGATCTGCTGCGGTTCCGGGCAGGCCAGCCGACCCATGCCGCAACGACTGATGCCACCGCATACTTCCCAGCGGTAACCGCCACCGCGCCCAGCGGCACACCGCACGCGCCCGCTGCTGAGCCGGCGGTGCCTGCGCAGACACCGCCGCCCGTCTACCAACAGCCTCCACCAGCTCCGCCAACACCGCCGTACGGCCGCCAGGGAGGCGGCGCAGGCGACTACGGCGGGCCGCAGTATCCGCCGCAGTACCCGCAGGCGCCGCCTCCGGGCGCTGTTGAGCCGCCGGACCGCACTCCGATGTGGATCACGCTGCTGGTCATCTTGCTGCTGGTCATCGCGGGGCTGGTGTTCCTGCTGGTCAACGACCGCGGCGAACCGGGCGTGGTGACCGAGCCCGAAAGCACGTCCGATGTGCGGCTGCGAGTGCCCAGCGTGGTGGGTCTGCACTTCACCGAAGCCGAGCGCGAACTCGCCGACATCGGCTTCGAGCACGTCAGCATCGAATTCTCCGAACGCGACGACGTCGACGAGAACGTCGTGTTCCAGCAGAATCCTCGCGCTGGGCTGCTGCTCGCCGAACCGAACGACCCCGACAATCCGATCACCTTGTTCGCGGCCGCGCCGCGCACCCTGATCCTGCTGCCCAACGTGGTCGGGCGGACCTACGAAGATGCAGAGGCGATGCTCGTCGCCGCGGGCTTCAGCGTGGAACGCATCGACGTGCGCAACGACAACCTGGCGATCGGATTGGTGACCGAGCAGAGCATCCCGAGCACCGAGCAGCGTCCAGCAGGCACGATCGTGACGCTGACGGTTTCCGCGGGCCGTGGCGAAGTCGAGGTGCCGCGCCTGGCCGGTCAGACCATCGACGACGCCAGGGTCACGCTGGCCCGCCTGGGGCTCGTCGACCGGGTGGAGCGCGAGTTCTCCACCGAATTCAGCGTGGGAACCGTGATCCGCAGCAGCCCCGACGCCGCCGAACCGGTGGAGCGGGGCAGCGTCATCACGCTGGTCGTGTCTGACGGTCCAGAAGAGCTGGTCGTGCCGGCACTGGACGACTTCGGCACCACGCTCGCCGACCGCATCGAAGCCCAGCTGCTGGCGCTCGGTTTCACCGTGAAGCGCACAGCGCGTGAGGTCTCCAATCTCGACGTCAACACGAACGTCGTACGCGACATCAGCCCCGAGCCCGGAACGGTGCTCATCGCCGGATCCGAAGTGGTCCTCCACATGTACAAACCGCCGGAGGTGCTGGCCATCCCGAGCCTGCAGGCTTTGGAGACATTCGATCCCGACGGTGTCGAAGCGGCGTTGACGGAACTGGGCCTCGAAGTGGAGCGGCGCACGCAATCGGTAGCCGAGGGTGATCCCGCCGACGGGCAGGTCATCTCCCTGGATCCGCCGCCAGGCACCGACATCAGGATCAACTACGACACCGTCACCATCGTCATCGGCGAAGCCACCCCAGCAGAAGCCAACGGCGAAGAAGCCGACGCCAACGGTTAGGTTGACCCATCATGGCACGGCCCCGCAAGACCAGCCGCATCACGCCCAAGGGCACTCGCCCGCAGAACGCGCCAGCCCAGCAGCACAGCGCCGGTGGCGATGCCCCCCAGAGCGCTTCATGGTTCGGCTGGCTGATCGTGGCCCTGCTCGGAGTCGGCACGGCGGTGATCGTGGCGAACTACATGAGCTGGCTGCCGGGCAGTCCGGCGAGCGCATGGATTGCGGTCGGCTTGGGCATCGTGTTGGTGGGCATCCTGCTGGCCACTCGCTGGAGATAGGTCTTGCGAATCACACGAATGTGACTTTCCCCAGCTTGTGGAAAACCTGTGGGATCCGGCGCCTGCGGCGGGGCGGCAGCACCCTCGCCGGGCGGGCTGTCACTCGTCGGCGTTGGCTATGAGATCCATGTCTTCGCTGCAGCAGCGCGGCGGCTCCGGGTGTTGTACCGGGGCGCGTGTCATGCGCATCTCGGTACCGCAGAGGCTGCATCGGTAGGTGAGGCGTACCCGTCGCAGCTCCCCGGGCGGGGGCGGCGGGGGAATCGGCCGCGAGAACGTGGCCATCATTCGCAGGCCGAGCCGGTACACGATGTAGATGAACACCAGCGAGAGCGGCACGGCCAGCCACAGGCTCACGTTCTCACGCTAGTGGCGCGCGCCTTTCTTGCCGTAGGAGCCCGACCGCTTGTGACATTGTTTGTCTTGTGCGGCCATCTGGAACTGAGCCGGGGGATTTTGTCGAGTACGACATGGACCTCTACGAAGCGCAGCGGCGCAGCGCCATGCGAGCCGCGCTGGAGGCCAGCCGCGCTGAGCTCTCCGCGGAGCTCGGCGTTGAGCTCCAGGTCGCCAGCGAGGGCAACGAGCTGGTGCTGACCGACGCCGAGGGCGTTCGCTACCGGGCGAGCTTGAACCCCCGGGGGCGGCTGGTGCTGACCGCCGCGCGGAAAGTAAGCCTGCTCTAACGGGCAGGTGCTGCCCGGAAGGCGCGTTCGAGCAGCGACGGGGGTGCCGGTTCGCGCTCGGGCTCTGGCTGCGGCATCTCGGCTGGCTCGGGCCGGGACCGGGGCGCAAAGAGCGGTTCGGCGCTCTCAGGCGATGCGGCGCTTGGATCAGCGGGGGCCACGACTGGTTCCGGCTCGGGAGCCCGCTGATCATCGAGCTCCCACCCGACCGGAACTTTGATCCGGTCCGCGTGGGTCCGGCACAGCGGCATGATCATGTCGCGCTGGCGGGAGGTGCCGGCAATGGTGGCTGCGTCGAGGTCGTACAGCCACGCCCTCGTTCCCGGCACGTCGTAGCCCAACCCTGCGGTGGCCATCTCGGTGCACATCCCTCGAACACATTGCAACATGGCATCCGAAGGTACCGGCGCGCCCCAGCCCGCCAGGGGATAGGCAGCTCGCCGCTCGGGCCCGGGCTCAGCCTCCCAGAACCGATCTCGGTAGGGTTCACTGCGCCAGCGGCAGACCTGCGGCGGGCGAGCACACGAGGGGAGCAGCTGTGGTTGGCGGAGCATTGAAGTCCGCGAGCATGGACGATTTCGATCTGCGGATGTCCGCCGAGGTCGAGCCGCTGTACGAAGCGGTCAAGGCGTTCATCCGCGACGAGGTCGACCCCATCACCGAGGAATTCCACCGGATGGGCGAGAACCGCGAAGACCGCTGGAGCTGGGCGCCCGGCCAGCTCGAGCTGCTGGAGAGTGCCAAGACGAAGGCACGCGAGCAGGGGCTGTGGAACTTCTTCCTGCCCGACGCCGACACCGGCGAGGGCCTGAGCAACCTGGACTACGCCTACATCGCCAATGAGCTGGGCAAGAACCGGCTGGCCTCGGAATGCCTGAACTGCTCAGCACCCGACACCGGCAACATGGAAGTCATCGAGCGTGTCGGCACGCCGGAACAGAAGAAACAGTGGCTCGAACCGCTGCTCGAAGGCAAGATCCGCTCCGCCTACGCCATGACCGAGCCTGCAGTGATGAGCTCGGACGCAAAGCAGGTGCAGACCAATGCCGTGCTCGACGGCGACGAGTGGCTGATCAACGGCGAGAAGTTCTACATCTCAGGTGCCGGCGACCCGCGCTGCAAGATCATGATCACCATGGTCCGCACCAACCCCGACGCGGACACCTACAAGCAGCAGTCGCAGATCCTCGTGCCGATCGACACGCCCGGCGTCAACATCCTCGGACCCATGCATGTCTTCGGTGCCGACGACGCACCTCACGGACACATGCACATCACGTTCGAAGACGTGCGCGTGCCGCGGGAGAACATCCTGCTCGGCGAGGGCCGCGGCTTCGAGATCAGCCAGCTCCGGCTGGGCCCGGGTCGCATCCACCACTGCATGCGCTCCATCGGCGCCGCCGAGAAGGCCATCGAAATGATGGTTGATCGCGGTCTGTCACGCGAGGGCTTCGGCAAGAAGCTCATCAACCTGGGCAAGAACATGGAGATCGTGTCGCGGTCCCGCATTGAGGTCGAGGCGATGCGGCTGATGGTGCTGCGGGCGGCCAAGGCCATGGACACCCTCGGCAATGCCGAAGCCCGCATCTGGGTGAGCGCTGTCAAGGCGATGGTGCCCGAGAAGTGCTGCGACATCATCAACGAGGCCATCCAGATGCACGGCGCCGCCGGCGTCTCGCAGTGGTTCCCGCTGGCGGACATGTGGCATGCACAACGCACGCTGCGGCTTGCCGACGGGCCCGATGAGGTGCATCACCATGTCGTGGCCCGATCGGAAGTCAAGAGCCGCGAGAGCGAGCGTGTCATGGGACATGCCGCTGATCACACGCTCGGCGGGCCGATTGCTCCAGCCATGGCGTTCTCTGGCCCCTAGGCGTGGTGGGGGTCGCCGAGGTCTTGTAGAGCCCAGTCTCTGAGTTCTACCTTGCGGATCTTGCCTGAGGGCGTGGCAGGCATCTCCTTGACGAAGATCACTCTTCGGGGAATCTTGAAGCTGGCGATGCGCCCTCGGCATCGCTCGATGAGCGTGTCCTCGGTGATGTCGGGCGGGGCTGTGGCTGTGAGCTGCACGAAGGCGACGGGGACCTCTACGAGGCGGGGGTCGGGGTAACCGACGACCGCTATCTGCTCGACGCCGTCCACTTCGAGCAGGTAGCCCTCCACCTCGGCCGGTGAGACGTTCTCGCCGCCTACCTTGAGCATGTCCTTGTGACGGCCGATGAAGACGGCGTGGCCGTCGGGGCGCATCCTGGCGATGTCGCCGGTGTCGAGCCAGCCGTCGTCGCCGAGCACTTCGGCTGTGGCCTCAGGGCGGCGCCAGTACTCCTCCATCACGGTGTACCCGCGGACGAACAACGCCCCGGGGGTGTCGGGCGGGCATTCGGCGCCGGTTTCCAAGTCGCGAATCTGGTACTCGATGCCGTCCATCGGGTAGCCGGAGGCCTCGGTGCGCTGCTCGACGGAGTGGGTGGGGTGACTGCAGCTGACGAACGCCCATGACTCGCTCATGCCCCAGCCCGAGATGGTCGGGCAGAACACTTCTTGAGCCCGCCGGGCAATCGGGGTTGACGATTCCATACCTGCCGCGAGCGTTCCCATGCGCAGGCTGGACATGTCGCGGGGGTGCTCGTCTTGGGCTCGCAGCAGGTCGCCCCAGTGCGAGTCGAACCCGTGCAGGACCGTGCCGCCCCGTGATTCCACCTCCGCCAGCACCGCGGCGGGGTCGAAGACGTCGAACAACACTTGGCAGCCACCGGTGAGCACCGCCTGTATCGACACCTCGCCATAGCCGAACAGGTGGAACAGCGGCAGGTAGCTCATGTGGATGTCGTTGGCGGTGTGGCCCAGCAGCATCGAGCGCTCACGGCTGTTGCGCAGCGGGCGGTGGGTGTGCACCACGCCCTTGGGATGACCGGTGGTGCCGGACGTGTACGCCAGCATCATGCGGTCGTCGACGGTGACGCTGGCGGCGCGCTCGGCCAGCTCCTCATCGGAGACGCTCTCTCCTGCGGTGAGCAGATCGTCCCAGCTCATCGCATCGGCCAAGGCGTCGTCGCGCGCGGCGCCAGTGAGCACCAACTGTTCCAAATGGCCTGCGCCAGCAATCTCGGGGTAGGCCTCGCAGAGCATCTGGCGGAAGTCGATCGGCCCCGACTGGTCGATGGAGATCATGAACCGGCTCTCCGACTGCGCCGCCGTGTACGCGACGTCGTCGGTGCGGTACCGGGTGTTGAGCGGCACGATGCAGCCGCCTACCTTGGGAATCGCGTACTGCAGCCACAGCCACTCGGGCAGGTTGGTCATCCACACGGCCACGTGGTCGCCGCGCTCGGCGCCGAGCGCCATCAGCCCCTTGGCCACCCGGTCCACTTCAGCGGCGAAGTCGGCATAGCTCCACTGACGGTCCTCGAATATCACCGCGGGGCGGTGCCCCCACTTGCGGGCCGCCCGGTCGACGGTGTCGCCGAGCAGCAGCCAGTCGTAGGTCGCGTTCGCAGCCATCGCCGCAGCGTATGCCAGGCGGCCATGCGATTCTCAGGCCAGCGCCGGCACCAGCAATCCCAGCCACAGGCTGACTGCGAATCCGACCACTACCAACACCAACGTTCGCGTCTGTCTCGCGAGCATCAACGCCACTTCGCTTCGTAGCGTCTCGACTGCCCGCGCGACATCGGACTTCGTGGCGACTTCAGGCCAGTCGTACGGAGGGAGCGAATCCATCAGCGTCGCTGCCTCCTGCTCTCCCAGCACGTCGACCAGCCGGTGCATCAATGCCAAGCGTTGGCTCTCGTTGGGCCCCATCATTCGTCCTCCAGTCGAAGTGGCTCGAGTGAAGGGACAGGGCTTTCACGCCGCCCATCCGATGGCGTACAGCAACGTTACCAGCGGCACCGGCGCCGGTCGCCGCGACGGCATGACGGCCACGCCGTCTGCGCCCGCAGCGGGCTACGTTTGGCGAGTTCGTGCTCACAGGAGGCACATCGTGGAATTCGACCTCATGACCGGCTCGTCCACTTGGAGCGATGCGGCCGATCTGGCCCGCAAGGTGGAGGGCGCCGGCTTCTCCGGGATGCTCTACACCGAGACCGGCCAAGTGCCGTGGATGCAGCTCGCCGCGGCCGCCATGGCCGCGCCCAGCCTGACCTTCACCACCGGCATCGCCGTGGCCTTCCCCCGCAGCCCGATGGTGTCGGCGCAAATCGCCTGGGAACTGGCCGGCGAGACCAACGGCCGGTTCCGGCTTGGGCTCGGCAGCCAGGTGAAGGGTCACATCGTGCGGCGCTATGGCGCCGAGTTCGATCGGCCGGCGGCTCGCATGCGCGACTACGTGGGAGCAGTGCAGGCGTGCCTGCGGGCCTTCCGGCGCGAAGAGAAGCTCAGCTACGAAGGCGAGTTCTTCAACCTGAGCCTGCTGCCGGCCCAGTGGGCGCCTCGCAGCCACGACTACGGCGACGTGAAGGTCGACATCTCATCTGTCGGGCCCATCATGAACGGCGTGGCCGGCGAGGTTGCCGACGGCGTGCACGTGCACCCGATGCACACCATGCACTACATCCGCGAGCGGCTGCTGCCCGAGGTGGCCCAGGGCGCCGAGCGGGCCGGCCGCGACGCCAGCGAGGTCGACCTGATCGTGCCGGTGTTCGCCGCACCGGGCGACTCCCCCGACGAGCTGGCGCCGCTCGTGCGGCGGGCCAAGACGCAGATCGCGTTCTACGGCACCACGCCGAACTACTCGTTCCAGTTCACCGACCTGGGCTATGAGGGCGTGACCTCGGCGCTGCGCGAGCGCATGGCCGCGGGCGACATCGCCGGCATGGCCGACTGCATCACCGACGACATGCTGGAGCATTTCGCGCTGGTCGCTCCCTGGAACGAGATGGCCGACCGTCTCAAGGACCGCTACGCGGGCACCGCAAGCCGGGTGGTGATGTACCTGGCGGAGGAACAGATCCGCAAGGACCCCGACATGGTCCACAAGTGGGGCGACGTGGCGCAGGCCACCCGCTCCTAGAGCACCTCACGGCCCAAGCGCTTGACGACAGGAGACGACGTGAGCGACCCAGACAGCACAGCCCGGGTGGCCCTGGTGACTGGTGGCGGAAGAGGCATCGGCCGCGAGATCTGCCTGGGGCTGGCCCGCGACGGCCGGCGTGTGGCGGTGACCGACCTGCGGGTGCCCGAAGCCACCGAGACCGCCGCCATGATCAACGCCGCGGGCGGCACAGCCATCGCCGTCGAGATGGACGTGGCCGATGCCGCTGCCGTCTCGGGCGGCCTGCAGACGGTGGCGAACGAACTCGGGCCAGTCGAAGTGCTGGTCAACTGCGCCGGCTGGGATGTGCTGACTCCGTTCGTGGCGACCGACGAGGACTTCTGGGACCGGATCATCGAGATCAACTACAAGGGTCCGCTTCGCACGACGCACGGATGCCTGCCCGCCATGATCGAAGCGGGCTTCGGGCGGATCGTGAACATCGGCTCCGATGCCGGCCGAGTCGGTTCCTCGGGCGAAGCCGTCTACGCCGGCGCCAAGGGCGGTGTGATCGCCTTCACCAAGACCATCGCTCGCGAGGTGGCGCGCCGCGGCATCACCGCGAACGTGGTGTGTCCGGGGCCGACGGATACCCCCCTGCTGGAAGAGATCGCCGCGGCCACCGACACGAGCGACAAGATCATTGGGGCGATGGCTCGGGCGGTGCCGATGAAACGCATCGGCCAACCGCATGAGGTCGCCGCCGCCGTCGTGTTCCTGTGCAGCGAAGAGGCGGGCTACATCACCGGCCAGACCCTGTCGGTCAGCGGTGGCCTCACCATGGCCTAACCAACCCGCGGCTCGGTTGAGCTTGCGTTCCCTTCGGCCCGACAGCGACGCAAGATCGATCCCGCTACCAAGCCAGATGTGAAACATGCATGACACCTATACATGCACGAGCCAACTTGAACAACGGTCATGTCGCCCGGCAGCGCGCCGGAGTAGGGTGCCGCCAACAGAAGTCGGCTCACGAGGGAACGAAACATGACTCGAATGACGGCGGCCGCATTCGCTGCGATCTTGGCCATAACGCTGACCGTAACGACCCAGCCGGCGGGCGCGACCGGAGACGGACCAACCGGCGATACCGACACCACAGTGCAGATCCCCGATGGCTACGAGGAGAAAGTGCTCGAGGCCACTAGATGGTTAGTTCCAAGGGTTAGTGGTCGTAGGGGGTGAGTGAGCGGCTGGGGTGGGTGTGCCGGTAGGTCTCGTTGTGCCAGATGGCTGCTGTGAGGGCGAGGAGTCGGGTGCCGATGCGTGCGGCGACGCCGGGG
>JAJDTF010000114.1 GCA_022827265.1 Acidimicrobiia bacterium
ACGGCGACCGCCAGCGGATCCATCTCGAAGTCCTCGAGCAGCGACGCTGCCGCCGGGTTGGCGTTGAGGAAGTCGATGTTGGCGGTCACCACGATGTCTGAGGGCGTGAACATCGTCGTGCAGGGATCGTTGGTGCACGCAGCGCCGACTGCGGAGACCCCGTCCTGGCCGTCGAGGGCCTGTTCGGGCTCGATGGCCAGCCACAGCACATCACGGCCCGGCACGAGCTTGCCGACGAAGGCCGTCGGGGTCCACACGTACTGCAGCACCGGTCCGCCCCCGGCGAAGCTCGCCTGGGACTCCGCGAACAGCGCCGAGTGAGTGGCCGACACCTGTGCGGCGCGGTCATCCCAGCCGTTCTTGGCAAGGGTGTCGTTGATGACCTTCTGGCAGCCCCAGCCGTCATCGCAGCCGTTGATGTCAGCCTTGCCGTCGCCGTCGCTGTCGAAGTGAGCGACCGCTTCAGGATTGTCGAGCAGTTCCCCGAGTGTCGCGAAGCCGAACTGCTCGACACTGGGAATGTCGACGAGCAGGCCCTGGAGCGCGCCCGACGCCATCATCGTGCCCACGTAACGGGCCTTGTCGCCGAAGGTCCCCCGTCGGGGCTCTCGCCCTCGAGCAAGGGGGTGTGGTTGAGGGGCCACGAGGATCCCCACAAGTCGTAGTCACCCTGGGCAACGGCGGGGTAGAACGTCGCCGGCGTGATTTCCTCCGGATCGGTCACTTCGTAGCCGAGCTCCCCGAGGAGCTGCTGGATGACGAAGTTCTGGAAGTTGGTCTCGATCCAGTTGCCCCGCGCCATCGTGACGGTCACGCCCTGACCGGGCAGTGCCGCGGGTTCGGTCGCCGCTGGTGCGGCGGCTTCGGTGGTCGGTGCTGCGGTGTCGGATGTGGAGTCGTCATCTCCGCAGGCGGCAGCGATCAGGCCGAACGCCATCAGAACGACAATGAGCAGTCGTCCGCGATTGGTGTGCATTGGTATCCCCCTGGTGATCGACCCCTGAGCCCCAGGGGCCGCGACCATACACATCTGTTTAGTTCAAGCACTTCATGAATGCAATGGCGAGATCTCAGAACGAGGGTCGGCTGTGCACTCGAGGCTGCACTCGAGGGTCGCTGCGGCTACGACGCAGCGCTGGCGCGCCAGCCGCGCGCCGCGAGCATCAGACCGCCGATGACAGTGAGGAATGCGCTGGCCCCGGGCCCGAGCGCCGGCGTTGCAAGTCGGACGAACGAAGCGATCCACGCCACTCCGACTGCGGCGAGCGCGCATCCCGTCCCGAACGCGACGAGCCCCGCGAAACGCTGCAATGCCCCGCGGCGCACGAGTCGAACGAGCGCCGCCGCGGCGCCGATCAACGTGAGGACCAGCACGATGTAACCGATCTGCGGCCCGGCAGCATCGAGGCCGCGGACTGTCACACGCCGGGTCAGCGCCAGGGCCTCGGCCAGCAGTTCGGCTGCCAGGCCGCCCTGGTCGACGCCCTCTGCCTCGGCTGCCATCTCAGCGGCGATCTGCACTGCGTCGCTGCGCTGGTCCAACAGCCACGATCCTGACGCTCCCGCGAACACCAGGAACAGCGTCAGCACCGCGATGGTGATCACTTCCTTCGTGCCCACACGAGCCACCTCGCCATCGGACGCTGCCCGCCCCGCAGCGACAGCGCCGCCGCCCAGCACCGCCAGCGCGCCACCGAGGGCCAGCCACACGCCCAAGGCGTGGCTGTAGTTGTCGCTGCGTGGGGAGATGCTCAGGTACGCCACGACGAGCGACACCAGCACCAGACCGGAGGCGAAGAACGCCCGGGCGCTGGCGATGAAGGTGGCCCGACTGCGCGGGCTCGACAGCGCTGCAACGCCGCCGAAGGCGACGGTCAGGCCGACGAGGCCGAACAGGATCCCGAACCACGAACCCCCGGTGGCGTCGAGCCCGCTGTGAGCCCCGGGAAGGTCGTTGTCGTCGAATCGGGCGTAGCCCGACAGCAGCCCGGCGTCGTTGCCCCAGCTCAGCAACGTCGAGAACGCACAGAAGAGGCCGCCGACCAGGGCCGCAATCGCCCCGAGGCGGTGGGCGGGGCCCAGCCGCGCAGGAGCCGGCTCCTCGGCGGGAGGGGGCGTCTCGGCGTCAGGCTCCATGCCCGCAACGGGGGGCACCACCGGGTCCGAGCGTGTGCTCCATGCGCTGCGCATCCGTGCGAAGAGGCTGCGGCGGTCGACCTTGTCGTCGGGCTGGGAGATCCGGTCCAGCAGCACGCCGACGAAGTAGAGGCCGGCCCCGGCCGATGCGCCGATGGGGATGTCGGCGGTGTTGAGGGCGGTGAGGATCGGTTTCCCGAGACCGCCGCCGGCGATGATCGCCACGATGCCCACCATCGACAGCGACAGGAGCAGCGTCTGGTTGAGCCCGGCCATGATCGCTGGCCGCGCCAGCGGGAGCTGCACCTCGCGCAGCACCCGGCTCTCGGTAGCGCCGAACGCCCGGGCTGCTTCGATCACGTCGGCAGGGACTTGACGCAGCCCCAGGTTGGTGAGACGGACGATGGGAGGCAGAGCGAAGACCAGCGTGGCCAGCACCCCGGGCGTGCGGCGGACGCCGAACAGGAAGATGATGGGCAGCAGGTAGACGAAGGGGTGGATGACCTGCATGCCGTCGAGGACGGGACGCAGCCGACCCCAGAACGCGTCGACGCGGGCCGCCAGGATCCCCAGCGGGATGCCGATCGCGGTGCAGATCATCACCGCCACGATGATCATCCCGACCGTTTCCATGGTGAGGTCCCAGTACTCGTTGCCGAGCAGCCCGCAGACCAGCAGGCCCGCCGCGCTGCCGAGCCCCACCAGTGCATTTCGTGTGGTGAGCCCCAGCAGGAAGAACAGCAGCAGGACGATCGGCCACGGCAGCCAGGTCTGGAGCAGGTTGTCGATAATGAGCTCGAGGAGCTTGTCGACGGGCCACTTGACGGCGTCGAGGAATCCCGTGATGTGGGTCGTCAGCCAGAAGACGATTTCCTCGATCCAGCGACCGAAGGGAATCTCCCAGACGTCGAGGGTGCGGTTGTCCCAGAAGCTGGTGGCGAGCGCGCCCGAGGTCACTGCTGGGCGCCGTGGGTCTTGGCGAGCTCGAGCTGCTCGGAGATGTTCTCGACCCGTCCGAGCTCGGCGAGGACTTCGAGGGGGCGCACCGACCCGATGAGCACGCCGTCGCCGTCGACAACGGCGACCGGCAGGCCCGATCCGAAGAGTTGATACACCTTCGCCAGGATCGTGTCGTTGGTGATCGCCGGCACGTCTTGGATGAGCCCGCTGAGGTCGCGGGTGCCGCTGCGTTGCGCCTGCTCGGCGGCGTCTCGGGCCACGACGCCGAGGGGCCGCCCGTCGGCGTCGACCACGTGGGCCGCTTCGACGCCGAGGCGATCGATGGCGCTGAGCGCGTCGGCGACGGTGGCGCTCTGCGGTACCGCCGCGGCGTCCTCGCGCACCGTCTCGACCTCCAGCACGCGGCCCTGGTCGACGTCTTGGACGAACTCGGCCACGTAGTCGGTCTCGGGCCGCATGAGGATGTCCTCGGGCGTGCCGACCTGGTGGATCGCGCCGTCTTTCATCATGCAGACCCGGGAGCCCACGCGCAATGCCTCGTTGAGGTCGTGGGTGATGAACAGGATCGTCTTGTGAAGCTGGTCCTGGATCGACATCAGCTCGTCCTGCATCTGGCGGCGGATGAGCGGATCGAGCGCGCTGAAGGCTTCGTCCATGAGCAGGATGTCGGGGTCGGTGGCCAGTGCGCGGGCCAGCCCCACGCGCTGCTGCATGCCGCCGCTGAGCTGGCGGGGATAGCTGGACTCGTAGCCGCTGAGCCCGACGAGGGCCAAGGCCCGCTCGGCGGCAGCGTTGCGGCCGTCGGCGTCCATGCCTTTCACCTTGAGCCCGAACGCGACGTTGGAGCGGATGTCCCGGTGGGGGAACAGGGCGAAGTGCTGGAAGACCATGCCGGTGCTGTCGCGTCGGAAGGCCTGGAGCTCTTTGGGATCGAGGGCGGTGACGTCGGTGCTGTCGACGAAGACGCTGCCGGCGGTGGGCTCGTAGAGCCGGTTCACACAGCGGATCAAGGTGGACTTGCCCGAGCCGGACAGGCCCATCACGACGAAGATCTCCCCTTCGGAGATGTCGATGTTGGCGTCGTTCACGCCCACGATGTGGCCGGTGCTCTCCCGGATGACGTTCTTGGAGTATCCGGCCTGCAGCAGCGTCAGCGCTTCGCCGTCGGGCTCGTCACCGAAGATCTTGACGAGGTTCGAGATCTTGACCTTGGTCGACATGCGTCACCTGCATTTCGGTGCAGCGCACGCGAAGGACTTCGGGAGCGAGTCGTCTCGGCCCCGCCCGAAGCCGGCCCGGGCATCCTCGGCGTTCACGAACCTCATCCTCCAGGGCGCGGGAGCCGACGGCACCAAAACATGATGTCACTTGCGTGTGACGTCCGACGCAACGGCCGCAGGCAGCTGTCGCACGAAGCTGTCCAGCGATCCCTCCGGCGAAGTGGTCACCCACCGCTTGCCGCGTCCACCCGCACGCTCGGAACCCTCGAGCAGCAGGGGAGTAATGCCCCGCTTCATCAGCGTGTACGCAGCGCTGAGCCCAGCGAGACCCCCGCCGAAAATGACAACTCGCTCGGTGCTCATGCGAAGGGCTCCCGAGTGGCCACGCTGCGCGTGCTGTTCGGCGTCAGGCGTTGCTGCCGAGGTGCTGGGCGTAGATGGTGTGCGCCATGGCGTATGAGCGGGCGGCGCCTTCGGGGTGATAGGCGTGTCCGCCCGGCACGGCGAACCCGTGGTCGGCGCCTTCGATCACGTCGACGCTGCCCCGGTCGCCGAGCTCGGCCACGGCATCGAGCAGGGGCTGGTTCTGCTCGAGCGACGCGAGCTGATCGGCCGCGCCCTGGGCCATGTGCAGCCGGCCGGAGATCGTCGGCACGGACAGATGCGGCGAGTTCGGCTCGGGAGTCACGCAGAACGAGGGGTGCAGCCCCACCCCGGCGACGAAGGTGTCGGGCTGGTTGGCGAGCGCTCTCACCACGGTGCGCGCCCCGATGCAGTAGCCGATGCATCCGACGTTGGCGGTGTCGACCGCCGGGTCGGCCTCGAGCGAGGCGAGCACCGTTGCGATGTCCGCGCTGACCATGTCGTCGGTGGTGCCCAGCAGCAGGCCCAGGAATTCCTGCATCGCAGGCGAGTCGGGGCCTTCGGCGAACAGCGCGGCGACGTCGAACGTCAGCCACGGGCCGTTGCGCCAGTACCGGTCGGGCACCGCAACGCAGTAGCCCTCATCGGCGATGGCGTCGGCTGCTTCACGCGACCCGTCGTCGAACCCCGGCCCGTGATGGAAGAACATCACGAGCGGGAACGGGCCGTCCCCGTCGGGCCGGGCGACATACAGCCCGAGCTGCCCGTCGTCAGTATCCAATTCACGTCGTTCGGTCTGCATGCGTCCCCCCTGGCAGTCTGCGCGCCCGCACCGTAACCGCCCTGCGCTCAGGGCAATGAAGGGCTTGCCAGGCAGGGCCGGCAGCGGAGATTGATGCGCTGTGGGCTCCAGCCGATGAGTGGCGCGAGCTGCTGGCGGGTCAGCTTCGTTCGATGACGCCGCAGGCCACGCGGTCGCCGGCGCCGGGTTCGGCGCCGTAGGAGTCCGGCTGGGCGTGGATGATGATGGCTGAGCCGTCGGCGTCGAACACCGTGGTGTCGGCGTCGGCCGCGAGCGTGATCTTGCTGGTGAAGACGTCTGCCCGAGCAGTGCCATCGCTGGCGGCGTAGAGGTTGGGGAGATCGCCGGCGTGCTGGTCGTCGCCGTACATGAATCCGTGACCGTGACCGCTGGGGGCGTAGTGGCTGCCGGCGGCGGAGAAGTCCGGTGTGCAAGCGCCCACATCATGAATGTGGAACCCGTGCGGACCCGGCGTCAGCCCGCTGACATCGGCGGATATCAGCACGCCGTTCGGACCCTGCTCCAGGGTGACGGTGCCCATCGGGGACCCGTCGGCCCCCGATATTGCGGCGGTTGCCCGCTGGCCGACACCAGCGATGTCGTCGCCGTCATCCCCGCCGCAGGCGGCAAGCCCTGACAAGGCGAGTAGCCCCGCCGCCAACACAGTGATCGTTCCCCGAATGCGCATGCCCAGTCCTGACTGTTTCACCAGTTGCAAACCCCGACCACGCTAGGCCACGGCACGAGCGACTCCGGGTGTCATGCCCCTCCTCCAGCGGCGCCGAGTGCTGAGGCTCGTCGACCGCTCCTATGTCACCACCACTGCTCAAACGGCAGACGCGTCCGGGGTTGTATCTCTGCGCTGCGCGGGAACCATGCGAGTTCTCGAGTGCCGCCGGGTGCAGCTGAGCGGCAGTCGACGCCGTCGAGTCCGGCGTCGACTGCTGCTTGGCCGATGGGCTGGCAGGTGCTGTGGGGGATGAGATTGTCGTCGCCGTCGAGCGGGTAGCTCCCGGGCAAACCTGCGGCTGCGAGACCCTCGTCGGTGTACGCATCGACCGCCTGACCCTCTGGCACGTCCACCGTGACTAGCAGCGGTGCCGTGGCAGGGTCGAGATCGTCAGGTCCGTAAGGCAGCCCAGCGAAGCGCTTGGTCAGATTCGCCCGCGCAGTATCCAGATCGCTGTTGAGGTACAGGCATGCGAGCCCCGGCGGATTCCATCGCTGCCCGCCGCGTGCGGCGTACGAGGCATCGAGCGGGTCGCCCCAGTCGGGGTCGGCGATGCGGTAGTGCTCGCCGCCGATCTGGACCGTGACGAAGTTCACGCCACGGTGGCGTAGTCGAAGCTCGCTCGCACCGAATCGGCCAGCCAGTCGTGATCGCCGTCGGTGATGACCTCCAGCATGCTGCGGCCGCCGCACGCCTCGGCAGGGCGGCGTACTACGGCGGCAGGCATGCCGGCCCGGAGCCGGTGTTGCAGGATGTCGGCAATCTGGGCCAAGGCACCCACCTTGGCGAGGCGGTCCGGCGGCGGTCCGGCAAGCAGCCACTTCTCGACTGCTTGGCGCGTCACCCCCATCATCTCGGCCACATCGCGGCTGGAGAGATCGAGGATCGCCATCGCTCTGCGCAGCGGCTCGGCATACCGCTGTTCGAGTTCGATGTCGCCAAATGACTTGAGCAGCCAGGCGAAGCGATGCTCGTCGATGCCAAGGCGTGGCTTGGTGCATTCGTGCGGCAGACCCCGAACAGCCCCTCGCAGGCGATCGACGAGCACGGTGAGGGCGCCGATGCCATCTGCGCTCGGAGCCGCCCAGTAGGTCTCAGCAGCGCTCCGTCGAGACAGGTTGGCAAGCAGTGTGCGGCTGACGTACGTGGTGAAGTCCGGTTCGCGCCGGGGCAGGTCGGCCAAGGTGCGCGACACCGTGTCGATCTGCCACCAGTAGCGGCGGATTGTTGCCAGATCGCCGTCTCGGTCGAGTCCCTTGACCAGCACATCGAGCGCTGCGACAACGTCGGGAAAGGCGCGCGCCGCCGCCTCCGATGCCGACTCAAGGTCGCCGTCGAGCAGTTCGTCCAGAGTGGCCACAACAGCACACTAGGCGCTGATGCAATCATAAAGCAATCTATTTCAGTTGCGCCAATATCGCCTGGCGTTGTGTCGCTGGCAGATCACCTGGGTATTGCGGGGCATCGCCGCCGATGGTCTCCCAGCTTGCTTTGCCATCGACATATATGTGCACGGTCACTTCGACCTCGGGGTCGTCGTCGAGCAATCCGGCCGGAATCCAGTAGAGCTCTCCGTCTGCGCTGAGATGCGGCATCGGGCTACCGCACGTTCCGCAGAAGTCCGACTTCCAGTGGCCGTCGGGCATGACGTAGTTGACGATCTGGTCCTGGCCCTCGATCCACGTCAGGTTCGTCGCAGCCGTGAACAGCGCAGCTTCTGCAGCTGCTCCAGTCACTTTGCGGCACTTGTAGCAATGGCACTGGCCGATGGGGCTGTACCGGCCGTCGATCTGGAATCGCACGGCGCCGCAGAGACACGAACCTGAGATCATGCTTGCTCTCCTGACTGAAAGAACTCAGTCTCGCAGTACCGAGAACTGAACGAATACGGAATTCGCGTTGGCTGTGGCGGTTCCTGGGTTGACCATCGGCGCCGGCACGTGCAGACCGTGCCGGCGAATTGCGTGCGCGCTCCTCGGCATTGGGAGGCCGCGAGAATTGGGGTTGCAATGGCGGTGTCGGCGAGGTTCGAGCAGTTCACGTTGGCTGGGATCGCTGCGCTGCATCTCGGCGTCGGGCTGACGCACACCTACAGCCACGCGGCCGCTGATGTGCCCATCCCGGCTGCCCAGCAGGTGTACATCGCGATCGTCGTGACGCTGCTGCCGCTCGCCGCGGTGTGGCTGGCGTTCCGTCGCAGCCTCCGGCTGGGTGCTGCGCTGTTCGCCGCCTCGATGTACGTCTCGTTCGTGTTCGGCTACCTGCTGCACTTCGTGATCGACAGCCCAGACCTGCACTCCAACGTCGTCGGCGACAGCGCAGGCGTGTTCTTCCACACGGCACTGAACCTGGCGCTCATCGAGTTCGTCGGCTTCGCATTCGGCCTAGTCGCCGCAGTCCGCCGGTGACTCGGAACGTCAGCTCGTCGCTGTCGCTCGTGTCGGTGCTGTCGAGCACTAGATGGTTAGTTCCAAGGGTTAGTGGTCGTAGGGGGTGAGTGAGCGGCTGGGGTGGGTGTGCCGGTAGGTCTCGTTGTGCCAGATGGCTGCTGTGAGGGCGAGGAGTCGGGTGCCGATGCGTGCGGCGACGCCGGGG
>JAJDTF010000140.1 GCA_022827265.1 Acidimicrobiia bacterium
GTTGCGGGTGCCCATGCCCGGATGAGGTCCGCCCGGCGCGGCCGACATGCCGACCAGCGCCTCCACTGCGGCGGTGCCGGCCGCAAGATTGGGCGCTGCGTACACGATGTGATCGATAGCTGCCATGCGGGCACGTTAGCCACGGGTGGCGGGCCCGTCAGCACCGGCGGCGCTAGTCGAAGGCTTCCGCTGCGGCGAATTCGGCGACCTTGTCGGCGTCGTAGCCCAAGTGCTCGGTGAGCACCTCGTACAGGTGCTCACCGAGTGCGGGTGCCGCTCGTTCGGGCCACACACGGCTGCGCGACATGGTGAACCTGGGCGCCTCGATGATTGTGGTGCCGTGGGTGGAGTGGGGCACTTCGACCCAGTGGCCCCGGTGCGCTAGCTGCGGGTCGACCGCCAGCTCAGGGCTGTTCTGCACCCGGTGGGCGGCAATGCCCGCTGCTTGGCACTGCGCTTCGACGTCGGCCTCGTCGAGCTGGCTGGTCCACGCTGACACTGCAGCTTCGAGCTCTTCCCGGCGGGCGAGGCGGTCGGCGAGCGGCAGCGCTGCCCGGTCGGGTCGCCCGATCAGCCCGGCCAGCGCAGTCCATGCGCTGTCGTCCTGGGCTACGACGGCCACCCAGCGATCATCTCCGGCGGCCGGGAATACGCCGTGTGGGCAGTAGTGCTCGCTCTGGTTGCCCTGCCCGCCCACTACGGCGCCGTTGCGCAGGTACTCGAGCACTACCGGGGCGATGAAGTGCACCGACGCCTCAGCCTGGGAGAAGTCGAGGTAGCGGCCTTCGCCGGTGCGCCGCCGGTGGTCGATCGCTGCGAGCAGGCTGGCTGTGGCCGGATGGGGCGAGGTGTAGTCGGTGATGGCGCCGTAGGGGCCGACCGGGGCACGGTCGGGCCAGCCGGTGATGTTGTAGAAGCCGACCATGGCGCCCGAGAGGTTGCCGTACCCGCCGAAGTTGGCCAGCGGGCCGGACTGGCCGTAGAGGCAGCTCGACAGCATCACCACCGAGGGGTTGATCTCGCGCACGCTGTCGTAGTTGAGGCCCCACGAGAGCATGATGCGCGGGGTGTACGACTCGCACACCACATCGGCCCACCGCACGAGGTCGTGCGCGACCTCGCGGCCTGCATCGGTTGCAGGATTCAGCGTGATGCCGAGCTTGCCGGCGTTCATGTTGTTGAACGTGGCGCCGTTCTCGGGTCCTGGGCCGTTGTCGATGAACGGCAGGAAGGTGCGGACGGCGTCGAGCTTGACCGACGACTCCACCCGGATCACCGTCGCACCTGCATCGGCCAGCAGGCGCGAAACGGTGGGCCCGGCGACGGCCCACATGAAGTCGAGCACCTTGAGCCCTTCGAGCGGGCGCTCGGGCGCTGACAGCGCTGGAGGCGCGGATGGCATCGCTACCGCGGGCCGGCGCAAGCGAGCCAGGATTTGGGCGGTGTGCTCTCCCGCGGCCGACACCCGGTCGGCCGAGCCGTCACTGGGCTCGGGCTTCATCCAGTGACCCGGGTAGCGCTCGCCGTCGACGACGTCCCAGTAATCCCGGGAGGCAAGCTGCTCGGAGGCCACGAGGTCGGCCGTGGTCGCGACCGGTGCGAGCAGCAGGCGACGCTCGAGGGCGAGCTCGAACAGCTCGTCCTTGGTGCGCGACGCCGTGAACGCAGCCACGCAGTCCTTGACCCGTTCGAACTCGTCGAGTGTCTCGCTGCCGTCGCCGAGCGCCATCCCGTATTGCACCCAGTCTTTGTTGGCTGTGGCCTCGTCGCAGAAGCCCGCTTCATGCACCAGCGCCATCATCCGCGCTGTCGCCGGCCCGATCGCTGCACCGAACACATGCGTGAACGACACGTACCCGTCCTTGGCCGGGTACACCACCCGCAGCCGGATGGGTCCGCTGCGGATGCCGCCGCCGCCCCGCAGCGTCAGCGGGGCGTTGACCAGCGAGCACAGCGCCGACGACATGGTCGAGTTCATCGCCACGGCCTGGGCCGACACGTCGATGTGCTGGCCCAGCCCGGACTGGTTGCGCTCGACGAGAGCGAGCACCGTTGCTGCGGCGGCTTGGCCCGCTGCGTGCAGGAATGCCTGCGGCACGCCGACGCCCAGCGGCGCCCGGTCCTCATCGCCGCACATGTGCATGGGGCCGCCCGATGCCCACACGGTGAGATCGGTTGCCGCCCAACCGGCCTTGGGACCGGTCTGGCCGAACGGCGAGATCGAGGCGACGACGAGTGCCGGGTTGATCTCGGCGAGCGTTTCGGGCCCGAGGCCGAGCGAGGTCATGCGGCCGGGCGGGGCAGATTCGATGAGCACATCGGCACCAGCCGCGAGCTGCCGCAGCGCATCGGCACCGCTGGCAGTGGTGATGTCGACCTCGACGGACTTCTTGCCGCGTGCGTAGGAGGCGTGGGTGAGCGAGGCACCGCTCGCATCGAACGGACCCAGCCGCCGCACGGAGGAGCCGCCCGGCGGCTCGATCGCGATCACCTCGGCGCCGAGCCTCGCCAGGATGAACCCAGCCAGGTGCCCACGGTCATCCGTCAGGTCGAGCACTCGGTACGGCGACAGCAGCGTCATGAGTCTTCGTCGGGGCTGAGTTCTGAGTGGAGCACTGCGTGGGTGACGGCTTCGGTGTCGGGCTCAGGCAGCTCGAAGTGGCCGAGCGCATGGGCGATGAGCGCGTCGTGGGCGGCTTGGCGCTCCGCGACAACGTGATCGACGAGTCCGTCGCGCTCCAGGTCGGCAGCATCGGCGGGATCGGCGGCCCAGGCGAGCACCGCAATATCGGGGTTGTGCTCGCGGGCGATACGGGCGAACTGCTCGACTGCTGAGGGAGGGCTGTCGACCGAGAGCGCGATCCGGGCGTCACGCAGCCCGGCGCGCTCGGCGATCACGTGACGCGACACGTCGCCGACGAGCACCCTCCGGCCGGTGGATGCGGCCCATCGCTGCGCCTCGGGGTCGAGTGACACGATGGTGTAGGGGATGTGCGCCAATTCGAGCGCAGAGACGATGCGCTGTGCCCGGGGGCCGAAGCCGTTAACGACGGCATGGTCCTGCAGGGGTTCGTAGCTACCGGGGTCCTGCTGTTCGGACGGTCTGACGGCGTTGCTGTCGTATGGCCGTCCGCGCCGGCCGCCGCTGAGGTCGGCGTCGGATCGTGCTGCGAACGACTGGCCCCAGCGCGCGCCGAAGGGGCTGAATGCCATCAGCAGCACGGTGACAGCGATGAATGCGTCGGTGCCGTCGGCCAATCCCGCCGGGACGAGCCCGACGTCTTGGCCGGCTCGTTCAAGCACGAAGGAGAACTCGCCGATCTGCGCCAGCACTATCGCCCCCGAGATCGCCACCGCTCGCCGCTGGCGCACCACGAGCGCCGCCGTGGCGGTCGCCAGCATCTTCACGACGACCACGGCGACGGCCAGGCCGATGACGAGTGGCAAGTTGCGCACCAGGTAGCCGACGTCGAGCAGCATGCCGATCGAGACGAAGAACGTCGCCGAGAACAGGATCTGCAGCGGCATCACCTCGCCGAGTGCCCGCGCGGCCACCCGGCTCTCGCTGACCATCAGGCCTGCGAGGAACGCCCCGAGCGAGATCGACACATCGAGCAGGCTGGTGGCGTACGCCGTGCCGAAGCAGATGGCCAGCACGGTCAACAGGAACACCTCGGCCGACTGGATCCGCGAGACGTACCTCAACACGGCAGGCACCAAGGTGCGCGCCACCACGATCACCGCGACGACGATGCCGGCCGCCTTGGCGAAGGCGATCAGCACATCTGCGGGGCCAGTGATCTCGCCGCCGAGCAACGGCACCGCCAGCACCATGGCCACAATCGCCAGGTCCTGGAAGATGAGCAAAGCCACCGACACATTGCCCACCGGCGATGTGGTGGCCCGCCGTTCAGCCAGCACTTTCAGCACGATCGCCGTGCTGCTGAGTGACACGAGCAAGCCGGTGAACACTGCCGTTCGCCAGTCCACGCCGAAGGCGGCCACTACCCCGGCAACGATGCCGGTAGTGAGGCCCACTTGAACCGCCCCGCCCACCAGGAACAGCGATGCCAGTCGCCGGACCCGTTCGAGGCTGAACTCGATGCCGAGCGTGAACAGCAGCAGCATCACGCCGATATCGGCCGACTGGTTGACGAGGTCGATGTCGCTGATGAGGCCGGTGCCGCTGGGTCCGATGATCGTGCCGGCAGCAAGGAAGCCAACGATCGGCACCACACCCAGACGCGTGGACACGAAGGCGATCAGCGTCCCCGCAACCAGCAGGATCGCCAGCTCGGTGAACAACGGCGGTGCCGACGCAGCCAACAGCACTTGGGTCCGAGACTATTGGCGCAGGCGTCTCGCGGGACCTGCAGGCCTGCAGCACCACCGTCAGCGCACCTCGAACGCATCGAGGTGAAGGTCGCGCATCTCGCGACGGAAGCGGGCCCAGCTGCCGGGGAAGAACGGCAGGATGCGACCGTTGCGGTCGCGGTACCAGCCGGGGCAGTCTCCCGCCCAGCTCATCCCCTGCAGCTCCGCTTGGGTGGCTTCGGCCCATTCGTGGGTGGCGTCTCGACGGGCCTCGATGGCGCTCGCGCCGCGGGCGAGCAGATGTTGGATCCAGCGGCCGATGTAGCTGGTGGCGACCTCGGCCGTCATGAACACCGGGGCATGGCCTGGGGATCCGTTGACTCCAGCGACGGTGAACCAATTCGGGAAGCCCGGGATGGCCACGCCCCGGAATGCTTCGGGCGCCCGACCGAACGCTGTCCGCAGGTCGAGGCCGTCGCGCCCGTAGATCTCCAGCGCCGGCCCGCCATTGGCCCGGCCGCCCAGCTTGTACCCGGTGCAGAAGATGACGACGTCGACATCGACCTCGGCGCCGTCGGCGCTGACCACGCCGCTCGGGGTCAGCGCGGTGACGCCGTGGGGGACGAGCGTCACGTGATCCAGCGCCAGGGCGGGGTAGTAGTCGTCGGAGACCAGGATGCGTTTGCACCCCGGGTCGAACGAGGGCGTCAGTGCGGCGATCGTGTCCGGATCGGAGATCGCAGCGCGCATCTGGTCCATGACCTCAGCGCGCAGCGCCTCGATGGCATCGGTCTTCTTCTCGAACGCCCGTTGCCACAGCATGGTGTCGCGGTACTGCTGGCGCCGAGCGCGGTGCCAGCCCTCGTCGGTGGCCAGCTCCGCCTTCTCCTCATCGGTGTAGAAGCGGTTGCGGCGAGGGCGAACCCAGTTGGGCGTGCGCGAGTACACGAAGACCTCGGCCGCGTCCTTCGCCACTTCGGGAACGACCTGAACCGCGGCCGCTGCGCTGCCCACCACGGCGACCCGACGCCCGGCGAGCTCGACGTCGTGGCGCCACGACCCGGCGTGCCACACCAGGCCTTCGAAGGAGTCGAAGCCGTCGAGGGTGGGGTAGTGGGGTTCGGTGAGGCCGCCAGTGGCTGAGACGACGAAGCGGTGGCGGAGTCGTTCGCCGTCTGCCAACTCGAGTTCCCAGCAGGCGTCGTCCGGCTGCCACGATGCCCGGTCGACGGTGGTGTCGAGCCGGATGTGGTCGGCGATGCCGTACTTCTCGGCGCACGACCTGATGTAGGCCTGGATCTCGGG
This sequence comes from Acidimicrobiia bacterium, assembly GCA_022827265.1. Taxonomy (GTDB): domain Bacteria; phylum Actinomycetota; class Acidimicrobiia; order Acidimicrobiales; family Poriferisodalaceae; genus Poriferisodalis. The sequence goes on from JAJDTF010000140.1 coordinate 5,620, forward strand.
CTGGCCGGAGAACACCATCGAGAAGTCGGGGTTGGGCTCGAAGCTGTAGCAGTAGATGTGCGACGGGAGGTCGCAGTGCAGTCCGGGGTAGGTGTTGCGCAGCCACGTCCCGCCGACATCGGACTGCTTCTCGTAGACGACGAAGTCGTCGATGCCCAGACGCTTGAGCTGGATGCCCATCACCACGCCGCTGAGGCCTGCGCCCAAGATCCCGACCAACGCCATGGCACTAGTGTCTCAGCGGAGGCCGCGGGAACGGGCAGGCTCGAACATGACGGTCTACGACGAGGCGCATGAGTGGTACTCGGCTCACTGGGATGCCGAGATGCCCGTGGGGGACTGGTGGCGGCTCCTTTCGGGGTCCGGATGGGGCTATCCGTTCTGGCCGGCCGATCGGTTCGGCCGCGGCCTCAGCCACCTCGAAGCCATCGAAGCCGATCGCGCCCGAGACGACGTCGGGGCGTTCGGGCCACCGAACGGCGTGGCGGTGACGCTGGTGGCGCCCACGCTGTTCGAGCACGGTCCCGACCTGCTCCTCGATCGCTACCTGGGAAAGATCGCCACAGGCGAAGAGCTGTGGTGTCAGCTGTTCTCCGAGCCTGGCGCCGGATCGGACCTGGCAGGGCTGCGGACCACCGCCGAGCGAGATGGCGACGAGTGGATCATCAACGGCCAGAAAGTCTGGACCACCGCCGCTCACACGGCTGATCGGGCCGTCGTGATGGCGCGCACCGATCCCGACGTGACCAAGCACCAGGGCATCTCGTTCTTCTGCATCGACATGGGCCAGCCCGGCGTCGAGGTTCGCCCCTTGCGGGACATGACCGGTGACTGCGAGTTCAACGAGGTCTTCATGGACGACGTCCGCGTGCGTCACGACGATGCGATCGGCGGGCTGAACAACGGCTGGCGGGCGGCCATGACGATGCTGGCCGTCGAGCGCGAGCTCGATGCCGTGGGCCACGACGGTGGCGGTGACGTCGTCAACGACGTCGACCTCTCGGCGCCTGTGGGAGTGGTCCAGCATGAGCAGGCCACCAGCACCGGCATCTCGGGTTTCAGCTACACCACAGGCGCCATGAAAGACCGGGTCGTCCGATCGCTGCTCGATGACGAAGATCGAACCGATCCGCTGCTGCGACAGGCGTTGGCCAACGCACACATCGAACGAACCGTCCTGGACTGGAACGGCGCCAGACAGGTGAATCCGTCGCTCGGCAAGCTCGGCAACTCGCTGTTGTGCCGCACCCTGCGCGATCTGGGCTTCTCCGGCAAGGGCATGCCCGCACAGCTCGGCCGCGACGATCAGCCCGACGGCGGCCATTTCCTGAAGACGGCACTGTTCGCCCAGGGCATGGCCCTCGCCGGCGGCACCGACGAAATCCAGCGCAACCTCATCGGCGAGCGCGAGCTCGGTCTTCCCAAAGAGCCTGACCCGACTCGGGGTCTGGTGTTCAGCGAACTCCCCGACCAATAGGACGTGATCGGCACGCCGTTGCGGGCCAGCGCCTCGCCGGTCAGCTGATGCCCGACGGCACGCCGTCGATCATCACGCCGGTGTCGTGCAGCTTGTCGATCTGTTCGTCGGACAGCCCCAGCTCCGCCAGGACCTCGCGGTTGTGCTCGCCCTGGAACGGCGCCAAGCCTGCGGGGGGAAGCTCGCCCGCGCTGAACTTCCAAGGCGGCGATGGGACGCGGGCGGTGCCCCCGGCACGGTCGTCGACATCGCGGATGGCGCCACGCTCGGCGGCCCATTCGGACTCGGCGATCTCCGACACCGTGCGGATGGTGCCCACCGCTAGCCCAGCCTCACTGACCTGGGCCTCGAGCTCTTCGATGGTGCGGAAGGTCAGCACCCAATCGCGGATCTCGGCATGCAGCTCGGTCCAGTTCTCGCGCCGGAATTCGGGGGTGACGAACCGGATGTCGAGCAGCAGGTCGTTGCGGCGCATCATGGCGCAATAGCGCTGGAACACGAACGTGGCGACGGGGCTGGCCGCAATGGTGATGAGCTGGCCGTCGGGGAGCTCGAACACCGGCGATTCAGGCGCGCTGAGGGCCAGCGGTTCGCCTTCGACGTCGATGTCGGACAACTCGTAGCTCACGCGGTCGTTGACAGCGAGCATCGAGTGCACCATGGCCACGTCGACGTGTTGCCCTTCGCCGGTGCGGTCGCGGTGCGCCAGCGCGGCCAGCGTGGCGATCACGCCCTGGAGGCCGGTGTAGACGTCGGCGTGGTTGTATGCGTCGTTCTCGACCGAGGTCAGCGTGTCGCCATAGTGGCGCGAGATGATCTCTGTGAGCCCCGACTCGGCCTGCACCGTCGGGGCGAACGCCGGCCGGTTGCGCCACGGACCGGTCTGGCCGTATCCGCTGATCGACACCATGATCAGCGTCGGGTTGACGGCGAGAAGATCCTGGTATCCGAGGCCGAAGCCGTCGAGCGTGCCGGGCCGGAAGTTCTCCACCACGATGTCGGCCTCGGCTACGAGCTGGCGCACGATGTCCTGGGCTTCGACGAAGTTGAGGTCGAGGCTGATGGCGCGCTTGCCGCTGTTCTGCTGGGCGAAGTAGAGCGACATCGGTCCGACGTGGGGCTGGCCGCTTCGGCCCGTGTCGGGTGCGGGGGGCTCGATCTTGACCACCGATGCGCCCAGGTCGCGCAGTTGCTTGGTGCAATGGGGGCCGGCGAGCACCCGGGTGAAGTCGACGATCTTGACGCCGTCCAGCGGGGCGGTCATCGGCCTTGGAAGATCGCGGTGCCGGGACCGGTCTCGGCGAAGGCGGTCATGCCGGTCTGGAGGTCTTCTGAGGCCCACACGGGCTTCGCGGCCTCGTCCTGGACCGCATCAGCGGCTCGCACACCCTCGCTGGTGGTGATAGCAGCCAGGCGTTTGATGGCGGCGTCGGAGACGTTCGGGCCCGTCGCCAGCTGGCGGGCCCACGACAGTGACGCATTCTCCAGTTCGTCGTCCTCCACCACGACGTTCACGATGCCCCACTTCTCGAGCAGCACAGGATCGTGGCGGCGAGCGAACATTGCGATCTCTTTGCCGCGGCTCGCGCCGGCTCGATCCACGACGCGTTGCACTCCGCCGAGCAACGGCATCAGGCCCAGGGTGGCCTCCACGAGTCCGAGCCGGGCCGAGGCCCCGCAGATGATGAAATCGCAGGCCAAGGCGACCTCGAACCCGCCGCCGAGCGCGAGGCCCCCGACGGCGGCGATGGTGGGAAGCGGCACGCCCTCGAGTCGTTCGAGGACGGCGGCCGCGTCCTGTGCGCGGCCATCTTCGGATCCGAACCCGTCGACGTCGGCGCCGGCCGAGAAGTGTTTCATCTCGCTGCGGAGCAGGATCGCGCGGCCGCCGGCGTCTGCTGCGCTCTCGAAGGCCCCGATCAGCTGGTCGATGAAGGCGCCGTTGAGCAGGTTGTGCGGTGGCTTGGCCATCGTGACCACGGCGACGGCGCCGTCTATCTCGAGCCGGACATGGTCGGACATGAGCCAAGTTTGCCTGAGGCTCGGCTGTCCCCGCAGAGCTTCGAAAACCATGCTGCTCGGGTTGATGCACCTCGGTACGGTCGGTGTGGCGACCCTGATTGGACCCCAGCCATGCCCCAAAGTTCCCAAACCCCCGCATCGACGGAGCTCACGACTCGGTGTGAAGTCGGTCCTCGGGATCGGCAGGAGGATCGCGTTCGCACGGTCGTGATCGGCGACGGTTCGTGGGTGATGGCGGTGGCTGATGGGCTGGGCGGTCATCCGTTCGGGGATGAGGCGGCACAGGCTGCGGTGGACGCGCTGCCCGAACGGATCTCCAGCCCCGCTGAGATGGCTTCGGCGTTCGACGCGGCGAACGCAGCCGCATGGGCGCTGCACCCGGAGATGAGAAGCCCCAGTGAGGGCGTGTCGTCGGTGATCGCGCTGACGACGCTGGTGGTCGCCGCGTGGACTCCCCAGAGCGGCCTGTTGGTGTCGTGGGTGGGCGATTCGATGGCATTTCTGGTGCCGATCGCTGGCGGACCGGGCTGGCACAGCACCCCGCACGGCGGTCCGATGGGTTTCGTCAGCCGTGGCATCGGCATGTTCCGCGCGAGCAGCGGTGACAGCTACGAGCTGCCGCCTGGGCACCTTGAGAATCTGAGCGACGACGTGTCCGCTGAGCGCGTCGAGGGCTGGATCGGCGATCAGGGGTTGCTGGTGGTGCTGGCGAGCGACGGGCTGTTCGACCCGGTACTGATCGCTCACGACAGGGGCTGGTTCGGCGATGATCCCGACGACCTCAGCCTCGGCTTCGCATTGCCGCCCGACCAGAGGGGCTCCGCCGATGCCGTGGCCGACACGTTGATGGACACCGCCCAGTTCGCCGGCCTAATCGACAACACCACCATCGCGGTCGCCCGCATGACCTGTGACCAATTGGCCTCAGCGCCGACGGCATGAACAACAGCACCGCGTATCTCACCACCGAGCCCACACTCACCGCCAGCCATATGACCTGACACTGGCGAGCCATGCCCATCAGGCGGTGCTAGCCGGCTTGCCGATCGTCATTGGCTTCGATCCAGCTCGACGGGTGGCCACGTCCGGGAGCTGTCCTCTTCATCGTTCGTTCCCTGCTGTCAGTGCGGGGATGGGGGTCGTGTCGCTGGCGATGGCGATGTTCTTCGTTTCCATGTAGAAGTCGAAGCTCCAGTCGCCGCCATCGCGGCCGATGCCGCTTCGCTTCAGGCCGCCAAACGGGGTCGGGAGATGGCGGACATTGTGCGAGTTGACCCAGATCATCCCGGCCTCGAGCGACGCCGCAACTCGGTGAGCTCGGCCGACGTCGCGCGTCCACAGATAGCCGGCGAGCCCGTAGTCGGTGTCGTTGGCGATGCGAACGGCGTCCGCCTCGTCGTCGAAGGCGATGGCCGTGAGCACGGGCCCGAAGATCTCCTCTCGGGCGACTCGCATCGAGCTCGAGGCATCAGTGAACAGCATCGGTGAGATCCAGTTGCCGCCGGCCGGCGCCTCGGCCCACGAGGTGCCCTCCATAACCGTGGCGCCCTCGTCGGCCGCCAGACTCCGATAGCTGCAGACCTTGTCGTGATGCCGAGGGTGAATGAGCGGTCCGATCACGGCGTTCGGATCGAGCGGGTGACCGACGACGATGCGCTGCAAGCGGTCGGCCAGCCGGCCGGTGAGCTCCTCGTAGATGGAGCGCTGGATGAGCACCCGGCTCGAGCTCGTGCAGCGCTCTCCGTTGAGGCTGTAGATCATGAACAGCACGGCATCGACGGCTCGGTCGAGATCTGCGTCGTCGAAGACGATGACGGCGTTCTTGCCGCCGAGCTCGAAGTGGAGGCGTTTCAGGGTCGGCGCGCTCTGGGCTTGGATGGCTGAACCGGTTACCGACTCCCCGACGAAGGCGATGGCGGTGATGTCGGGATCCTCGGTGAGCGCCTTCCCTGCGCACTCTCCCGTTCCGTGGACGGTGTTCAGCACGCCAGCCGGCAGGCCCGCTTCGAGCGCGATCTCGGCCAGGAGCTGGGCTGTGAGTGGGCTCCATTCGGCTGGCTTGTGGACCACGGTGCAGCCGGCTGCCAGGGCTGGTGCGATTTTCCATGTGCTCAACATGAACGGTGTGTTCCACGGGGTGATGACCCCGACCGGGCCCATCGGTGTGCGAGTGGTGTAGTTGAGATGGTGAGCCGACGGCAGCGACTGACCGTCGGCGGCGGCGGGGGCACGATCGGCGAAGAACCGGAAGTTCTCTGCGCCCCTGAGCGCGGCCTGGGCCATGAAGCGGATGGTCTGGCCGGTGTCGACGCACTCGGTGACCGCTATCTGGTGGGCTCGATCCTCGATCAGATCGGCGACGTCGTGCAGGATCCGCTTCCGTTCGAACCCGGTCGTCTGACTCCAGGTCTCGAAGGCGGTCCGAGCAGCGGCCGCTGCGGCGCGGATGTCCTCAGCGGTGCCACCAGACACCTGCCCCAGTGGCTCCCCGTCAATGGGGGAGTGGTTGGTGAACGTGGCGCCGGATCCACTGGCTACTTCGACCCCGTGGACCATGTGATGCAACGGCTGCTCGACGAAACGGGCCAGATGTCGCTTCGCGGCGCGGAGGTTCTCCTCGTAGGTCGGCGCGGCAGTCATGAATTCCTCCATCGGTCCACCAGATCTAAACCTGTTAACATGTATATCAATCGGTTAACTTATGCAACATATGGATGAGTCAGAACTCGCGATGCGGGGATTCGACCGGTCCCTGCCCATGGTGCTGCTACGCGCCCGCGAGGCGGCTATGAGCCTGTTCCGGCCGTTGCTGGCCGAGCACGGCGTGACCGAGCAGCAGTGGCGTGTGCTGCGGGCTCTGGCCTCGGGCAAGGCCCCTATGGACGCCGGCGAACTGGCCGACGCGACGTTCCTGTTAGCTCCAAGCTTGTCCCGCATCCTGGCCAGTCTCGAACGCGAGTCACTCATCACCCGCGAAACCTCGGCCACGGATCGACGGCGCGCCCTCATCTCGCTCTCGGCGACCGGCCGAGAGCTCGTTGGCTCGATCGCCCCGTTATCGGAGGCCATCTATGAAGAGCTCGAGCGTTGCTACGGCGCACAGCGTCTCGAGGCCCTGATCATCGAACTCAACGCCCTGTGTGCTATCGAGCCGTCCATCGCCGACAGAAGCCGCCGTCGCCGACGTACCCCAGAACCACGGCTCTCGCACTGAGTCTGAGGAGGCCCGACATGGGCGAACCTGTCCTTGCCGCCGAGGCAACCCACGTTTCCTCGATGTTCATCTCTGAGCGGCCCGGTCCCCACGCCAGGAGGATTCGGCGGCACGCGGCCGAATGGCAAGACGGCATGGGGGTTGGATAGCGATGTCCGATGCTCCCGTCGTCAGCGTCAACCTCGCCGAAATGTGGGACGACCCGTACCCGATTCTGGCGCGTATGCGGGCCGAGACACCGATCTGCTACGTGCCCGAAATGGGCGCCACGCTCTTGACAAAGCGCGACGACATCCACGCTTGTGAGAAGAACGTGGCGATCTTCTCATCCGAGCAGCCGGACGGGCTGATGGACAAGCTGATGGGCAAGAACATGATGCGACGCGACGGAGACGAGCACCGCAAAGAGCGCTTCGTGTACTACCCGGCGATCTCACCCCGCAAGGTTCAAGCGACGTGGCTGACCGAATTTGCCGCCATTGCCGATGCGGTACTCGACGACTTCGCACCAAGCGATACCGGGGCTGCCGATCTCGTCAAGGGCTACGCGACCGCCCTGAGCGGCGAGTCGCTCAAGGTGATGACGGGATTGACCAACATCACCTTTCACGAGTTAGACGCTTGGAGCCAGGCGATGATCGATGGGATCGCCAACTACGGGGGCGAGCCCGAGATCGAGACCCGGTGCCGCGAAGCGACCTCCAGCATCGACGCCGCAATCGATGACCGCCTGGAGACGTTGCGATCGAACCCCGATCACAGTCTCCTGTCGGTGATGCTCCAGTCGGGCATGCCACCCGACAATGTGCGAGCCAACATCAAGCTGACCATCTCCGGTGGCCAGAACGAACCCCGAGACGCGATCTCCGGTGCTACGTGGGCGTTGCTCACCCAGCCCGACCAGTTGGACCTAGTCCGCAGTGGCCAGGTGTCGTGGCTGCAGGTGTTCGAGGAATACTGCCGGTGGATCTCACCGATTGGCATGTCGCCGCGCCGTATCGCCAGCGGACACGAGTTTGGAGGTGTCCGCTTCGAAGAAGGTGACCGCGTGTTCCTCATGTTCGGCTCGGCCAACCGCGACGAAACACACTTCGCCGATCCGCACCGCTTTGACGCAACGCGAGACACCGGCGCAGCACTGGCGTTTGGCGCCGGTCCCCACTTTTGCGCCGGAGCCGCTGCCTCTCGGGCCATGGTCGGTGAGGTGGCGCTGCCAAAGCTGTTCGAACGCCTCCCCGATCTGCGCCTGGCCACCCCCGACGAAGAGATCCGATTCGAGGGCTGGGCATTCCGTGGCCCAGTCGAGGCAGTGGTCCGCTGGGGTCCCGACCGTGAGGGCTACGGCCACCGATCGGACTCGGGTCGGGCCGAGTCGCCGGGAACCAGCTGAGCGCACGGGGACCACTCAGTCGGTCGTCTCTCGGGTGGAGCTCTGGGGAATTGATCGTCACTGCTCAGAGTCGATTTCTGACTCTGGTTCCCGAGAAGTTCCCTAGATGGTTAGTTCCAAGGGTTAGTGGTCGTAGGGGGTGAGTGAGCGGCTGGGGTGGGTGTGCCGGTAGGTCTCGTTGTGCCAGATGGCTGCTGTGAGGGCGAGGAGTCGGGTGCCGATGCGTGCGGCGACGCCGGGG
>JAJDTF010000021.1 GCA_022827265.1 Acidimicrobiia bacterium
GCCGCCGTCAACCTCGACCGAGCCGGCCGCCTCGGCATCATCGGGTGACACACCCGCGCCCCCAGCCAAACCGACCACCGCCGGCCGCGCCCACCCCAACACAGCCACCCCCACAACCCAATAACCGACCAGACTCCTAGAAGAGCGCCAGCACGGCAAGTGCGGCCAGCGCGCCGTTGCGAAGAATCGAACCGGCGCCAACCGGCTTCGCCGACCAGCGGCCGAAACAGGCACAGGCGGGGCGCTCGTCGTGCGGGTGCCGCAGCACGCGCACCAGCGCTGCGCTGAACACGGCGAGCAGCCCGAGCGCCAGCCAAGCCGGCCACGGTTTGGCGACGCCCGCCGCCAGGGCCGCCCCCAGCACGATCTCCACCGGCGCGATGAGGGGCACTGTCCAACGGGGCGCACCCATCGCGCGGGCAGCGCCGGGCCATGACGGGTCGCGCAGCTTCAGCGCCCCCGACGCCAGAAACAGCGCACCCAGCACAATGCGAGCGACGGTGCCGATCACCAGAACAGCACGCCCGGTGCAGGGCGGGCGGCGGTGCTGATCACCCGGTCGCCACCTCCAAGACACGACGGGCGGCGGCGCTCATCACCGCGGTCCGCCCGTCAGCCGGACGTCACGCGAAGGTGCCGTAGCCACCCTTCCAGAACAGCAGGGGATCCTTGGCATCGAGCACTTCGAGCTCAACCACCCGCCCCACGACGATGTCGTGATCGCCGCCGTCGTGCACGGCTTCGATCGTGCAGTCGATGTAACCGATCGAGCCCTCGATGATCGGCGCACCGGTGGGCCCGGGCCGCCACCCGACATCGGCGAATTTGTCGTCGGCCCGGCTGGCCATCACGCCACAGGTGGCCATCTGGTCCTGGGCCATGATGTTCACGCAGAAGCTGCCCGCGGCACGGATGTCGTTCCACGTCGTCGAGTCCTTGGTGGGCAGGAACGCCACGAGCGGCGGGTCGAGCGACACCGAGGTGAACGAGCCGATGGCCATGCCGACCGGCCGACCCTCGTTGACGGCGGTGACGGCGGTGACGCCGGTCGGGAAATGCCCCAGCACATCCCGGAAGAGCCTGCTGTCGATGGATGGCTGGTCGCTCGAATCAGTCACGGCGCCAACCCTAGACAGCCGAACCCCGCCCGGGCCGCTCCCGGCCGGCCACATATAGCCTCCGGCCATGGCTTCGAGCGCTGACGGGAACACGGCAAACGACGCGGCGGCGGGCGTGCCGCAGAACGGCTTGGTGGCCGTGGTGAAGCGGGACTGCCCCACCTGCGAGCTGGTCGCCCCGGTGCTGGCCGACATCGAAGCCCGAGGCTCGCTGACCGTGTTCACCCAGGACGATCCTGCCTTTCCCGAGGCGGTCGCCGCCAGGGTGCACGACGCCGACCTTGGCTTCTCGTGGCATTACGACATCGAGACGGTGCCGACGCTGATGCGGTTCGACGACGGTGCCGAGGCCGGGCGCATCGTGGGCTGGTCCCGACCCGAATGGGAGTCGTTCACCGGGTTCGACAGCTTGGGCGACGGTCTGCCCGAGCATCGGCCCGGCTGCGGTTCGCTGTCGGTCGATCCGGCTCACGTCGACGCCTTGGAGGCCCGCTTCGGCGGCTCGGGCATGAGCGCTCGCCGGGTCGAGTTCGGCAGCCAGGAAGACGCCCACGAGGCGATGTTCGACCGGGGCTGGTCGGACGGCCTGCCGCTGGTGCCGCCCACCGCCGAGCGGGTGGCGGCGATGCTGGCGGGAACATCGCGTGCCCCCAACGAGGTAGTGGCTAACGTCGCGCCCGATCTCGCCGACTGCACGGTCGAGAAAGCAGCCGTCAACGCAGTGATGGCTGGCTGCCGGCCCGAGTACTTCCCGGTGGTGCTGGCTGCGCTGACCGCCGTGTGCAACAACACGTTCAACATGCACGGGATGCTGGCCACCACCATGCCGGTCGGCCCGGTATTCGTCGTGAACGGGCCGATCGCCCGCCAGATCGGCATGAACAACGGGATCAACGTGTTCGGCCAGGGCAACCGGGCCAACAGCACGATCGGCCGGGCGGTGCAGCTCATCGTGCGCAACGTGGGCGGCGGGCGCCCCGGCGAAGTAGACCGGGCAGCACTCGGCCAGCCGGGCAAGGTGGGCTTTTGCTTCGCCGAAATCGAAGGCGGCGACTCGGGGGCGAAGGCCGCCAGCGACTCCGGCGGGCGCTCGGGCGGGCAGGCTGGCGGCGGCGCTGGCAGCGCCGGGAGCGCCGACAGTTCCGAGGCGTCCGCAGGCGCCGGCTGGGACCCGCTGTGCACCGACTTCGGGTTCGAAGCCGGCACCAACACCGTGACAGCGTTCCCCGGCGAAGGGCCTCGCTCGGTGGTCGACCAGCTCTCTCGTGACCCCGAGTCGCTCGCCCGCACCATGGCGACGGCACTGAATGCAATCCACCATCCGAAGCTGGTGCTGGGCTTCGATGCGATCCTGGCGGTGGCACCCGACCACTCCCGGGTGTTCATCGACAGCGGCTGGACACGCCAGCAGACTGCCGAGCGCATCAACGAACTGACTACTCGGTCAGGCTCCGAGCTGGTGCGCGGCGCTGGCGGCATCGCCGAGGGCGTGCCGGAGTTCCTCGCCGAGGCGGACCTGCCGAAGTTCCGTGAGGGAGGCCTGCATCTAGTGCACTGCGGCGGCGGTGCGGGGCTCTTCTCGGCGGTCATCGGCGGCTGGGTGAACGGCGAGGTCGGCGCTCAGCCCGTCTGCGTCGAGATCGATCCCTGGCGATAGCAAGGCCAAGCTCACGGGCCGCTTGGGCCTGCGTTTCCCGCTCTTGTTCCAGGTTCGAATCAATTGGGCTCACGGGCCGCTTGGGCCTGAGCTTGCCGCTCTTGTTCGCTCCGCTCACGGGCCGCTTGGGCCCGGGGCGGCTACAGTCGATCAGGACGTGCCCACCGGATCCAACACAGGGGGGACCACATGAGCACTGTCGTCTTGGACCCGACGAACGAAGCGGCACCCGCCCATCGTGAACGGGTCACCCGGCCCGATTCGCTGGACGGCCTCACCGTGGGCCTGTTGGACATCAGCAAGCCCCGCGGCGACCGCTTCCTGAACCGGCTCGAGGAACGGCTGACCGAGCGGGGCCTGCGTGTCGAGCGCTACTCCAAGCCCACGTTCACCAAGCCTGCCCCGGTCGACCTGCGCCACGAGATCGCCACCAAGTGCGACGTGGTGATCGAAGCGCTAGCCGATTGAGGCAGCTGCACGTCGTGCAGTGTGCACGACATCGCTGATCTGGAACGCCGCGGCATCCCGTCGGTGTTCGTCGCCACCGTCCAGTTCGTCGACGGGGC
>JAJDTF010000131.1 GCA_022827265.1 Acidimicrobiia bacterium
CCGGCGCCCTTGCGCAGTAGACGCAGCGCCGCCTTGTTCAGTGAGACACCTTCGCGTTGGGCGAGGCGCCGCATCGCGTCCTCAAGATCCTCATCGAAACCTCTGACCGTGAGTTGCTTCATGTTCGAACTCCTGAGTGAGGCAATTATGAGTCATTATAGGTCGCTATATGACTCAACCATCATGCGTCAGTTGCTCTGGTGCTGCTTTGGGCCGATACCGACCGGACGACTTCTGGTTCTTGGCTGTCGCCGGTCGTGAATTCGGCGAACAGCCTGCGAGCGACGTCGTCGAGCCGTGCACGCACTACGGTCCCGTGGTCGTCGTGGGTCTCCGAGAGCACTTCGCCTTCGCGGTGCACCGCGGCGAGGGCGTCGCCTCGGGAGTAGGGGATGCGCAGCTCGGTGACCTCGGTGAGGTGCCGGAGACGGTCGCCGACAGCGAGCAGGAGGTCCTCGACGCCGTCGCCGCTGCTGGCCGAGATCGCATGGGAGCCCTCGTAGCGCTCCAGCAACTGCCGCACAGTCCCGCCATCGGCGGCGTCACACTTGTTGAACGCGATGAGCTCTTCGACGTCGCCGGCGCCGATCTCGCGCAGCACCGAGCGCACCACATCGATGTGCATCTCCGGCTCCGCCGCCGAGGCGTCGACGAGGTGCACCAGCAGGTGGGCCTCGGCCACTTCCTCAAGCGTTGACATGAACGCCTCGACCAGCGATGTGGGCAGCTTCTTGATGAACCCGACCGTGTCGGTGACGAGCACCGTCTCGCCGCCAGGCAATTGCAGCCGCCGGGTGGTGGCATCGAGCGTGGCGAACAGCCGGTCTTCCACCAGCACATTGGCCCCGGTGAGGCGCCGCAGCAGGGTCGATTTGCCGGCGTTGGTGTAGCCCACGATCGCAACCGTGTGGTAGCGGGACCGACGCCGAGACTTGCGCTGGTTCAGCCGGGTGCGCCGCAGCCCGCGCAGGTCTTTCTCGAGTCGAGCCAGCCGCCGCTGGATCCGTCGGCGATCCACCTCGAGCTGGGTCTCGCCCGGCCCCCGTGTGCCGATGCCGCCCGCCTGCTGGGAAAGTTGCCGCCCGCGCCCGCGCAGCCGGGGGAGCCGGTAGCGGAGCTGGGCCAGCTCCACCTGCGCCTTGCCTTCCAGCGTCGTGGCGTTCTGGGCGAAGATGTCGAGAATCACCGCGGTGCGGTCGAGCGCAGTGCGCTTCAGTATTCGCTCCAGGTTGAATTGCTGCGCCGGCGACAGCTCGTCGTCGAACACCACGGTGTCGGCATCGTGCTCAAGCGACGCGTCCAGGATCTCGTCGGCCTTGCCCCGTCCCACGAACGTTGCCGGGTCAGGCGCGTCCCGCCGCTGAACAATCCGCTCCACCGAGTCCGCCCCCGCGGTGTCCACCAACCGCTCCAGCTCGTCGAGGTTGGCGTCCACCTCATCAGCAGTCCGCTCCGCCAGCTGCACCCCCACGAGCACGATCTGCTCCCGAAAAGCCCGATCAATCAGCCCCGACTCAGCCCCCCCAAACTCCCCAAATGCCCCCCGATGACTCTCGTCGCCCGTTTGGCCCACGTCGTCAGACTCAGCCATCAAGATTCCAGTGACGGTGCGCCTAGTGGCCACACATGGTTGCCGAGGTGCTCTACCCAGACGCTGAGGATGGGGTGACCGTCGCCTTCGTCGGTCGAGACGGTCGCCTCGCCGCCGGGCATCTCAACGAGAGTTTCTGCGTCGGGCACCACGAGACTCCAGTCCCGTGCACGCACAGCAGCAGTGACCGCACCGGTGCCACACGCCTGCGTTAACCCTGCGCCGCGTTCCCAGACGGACATGCTGATCGACGACGAATCCGCCGAATCGGAGTCTTCGCGCCCCGTCTGCCAGATGAACTCGACATTGATGCCGCGAGGAAAATGTGCTTCGAACGCTGCACCCAGATCGGCGGTGTCGCGTGCGTTGATCGGCCGACCAGCGTTGATCACGAGATGCGGATTGCCGACGTCGCCGGTCTCCCGCTGCACGCTTCCGAGGGCCCGCCGGATGTGCTCGTCGAGTGAGGCCGAGATGTCCGGTCCGGGGGCCACGTGAGGCATGTGGACCTCGGCGAGCGGATCGCGGAGCTCGACTGAGCCGTCCTCGGCTGTGGCGAGTTCGGCACTCAAGGCCACGCGCCTCACTCCGTCCGCCGTGTCAACGGTAAGTGCGAGGAGCTCGTCGGGCGCTTCGGCACCGTCACTACTCTCCATGCCCCCAACGAAGGTGCGGGCGACCTCATTGGCCAAGCACGCGAGTCCGTTGCCGCTCACTTCCGCTGACGATCCGTCGGAGTTGAACAGCGTCATCCCTACGCGCCTGACTTGTGGTCGGGAAGCTGTTTCGTCAGCCTCCGAAGCCGAATTCGGTTGCGTAACACTCATGCCAGTAGCCAGGATCAAGCCGTCGGCACCGATGCCTGTGCGTCGATCGCAGGTCGCTCGTGCGAGCTCGGCCAAGTCGCGGACGCGCCGTTCGAGATCAGCTTTCTCGGCGTCACTCAACAGAGCGACGAGAAAGTCGTTGCCGAGACCCTGATGCTTGGCGAGCCCGAGTGCGTTCACAGGTCCATTGTCACACCTGGACCCGGAAATTCACGAGCGAATTCTCAGGTAGGGCAAAGAACTGGACCGGCGAGGGGTGGGCGGGGGCAGGGGTGCCCACGCGCAGTCATGAAGCGCCCCCAGGCCCACGCGACGTGACCAAAAGGCGCTTCATCTGTTTGAGCATGGGTGCCCCTGCCCCCGTGCACCCCGGGCGCACGTCCGGAGTCAGCGCATCGTGGTTACCGTGTCGGCGTGGTCAGTAAGCGCGAGAAGTGGCCGATACGTGCGTGGCGAGAGATCCGGCGCCGGGCGGACTGGTTGTTGGACGTCCTGCACTTCTGGTCGTGACCCGGGGATTCCCAGCAAAGCTGCCGTTTACACAGAATCGGGTCGCTGCCCGAAGCGCTACGTCGTGGGTTCGCGCTGGCCGTAGTTCTTGAAGGTGTCGCCGATCGAGGTGGCTACCGAGGCCAGCTTCGAACGACCCTCGTTCAGCCGCGGGGCCATGGCGGTCAGACCCTCGACAGTCCAACGGCCCTCGGTGACGATGATGTCGTCGTCTGACAGCGACCAGCCCTGGTAGAGGCCGACCTCGTTGGCGCCCACATGGAACACGCCTCCAGTGAACGGGCAGTCTTCCGTCGACAGGTACGCCACCAGCGGGCTGACGTTGGCCGGGTCGTACACGTCGAACTGCGCGGGGTCATCGGGTGCCTTCACCACGTCGCCCAGCCCGGGCGTCTGCAGCGTCAGGCGGGTGCGTGCCACCGGCGCCAGGCAGTTGACGCGCACGTTGTAGCGGGCGAGCTCGCCGGCTGCCACGAGCGTCATCGCAGCAATACCCGCCTTGGCGCCCGTGTAGTTGAACTGACCCAAGTTGCCGAGCATCGCGCCCGATGCCGTATTGATGATCGAGCCGTTGACTTCCTTGCCCGCCTTGGACTGCTCGCGCCAGTACGCAGCCGCCCACCGGGTCGGACAGAAGTGGCCCTTCATGTGCACTTCGACGACGGCGTCCCACTCCGGCTCGGTCATGTTGACCACGACACGGTCGCGCAGGATCCCTGCGTTGTTGACCAGCACGTGCAGGTCGCCGAAGGCCTCGACAGCCTGGTTCACCATGCGCTGGGCGCCCTCCCAGTCGGTGACGCTGTCGCCGTTCGCTACGGCCTCACCGCCCATGGCCTCGATCTCGGACACCACCTCTTGCGCAGGTCCCTGGTCTGCGCCGGTGCCGTCGGCAGAGCCGCCGAGATCGTTCACGACGATCTTCGCCCCCTCCGACGCCATCAGCAGCGCATGCTCACGGCCGATGCCGCGGCCCGCGCCGGTGATCAGCACGACACGTCCGTCAAGTGCACCCATGTTGTTCTCCCGTCATGGATCCTGGAGCGGATGACCGGGGTCGAACCGGCGACCTCAACCTTGGCAAGGTTGCGCTCTAACCAACTGAGCTACATCCGCGCGGCGGATCACTGTAGCAAGCGCCTGCCGCAGCGATGCGTGGAATCAGCAGGGTGTGGCCGCTCCGTCCGGATGCCTCGGGCCGGCTACTCCTCGGGAGGCCGCAGGTCGATGCGCAGCGTCAGGATCCCGTCGTCGAGGGTGGCGCTGGCATCGCCGATCATGGCGTAGTCCATGAAGTCGAGCTCGGCCTGACGGATGAAGTGACGCCGTTCCTCGCCCCCGATGGCGGGCAGGTTGCGCTTGCGCACCGCCTCGGCACGCTCGGCGAAGCGGGTGATCATTTCCTGTGGGTCGAAGGTCTCGCTCATGTCGTTCTGGCTCTCATGATGGCTCGGCCGCGGTGCTCACGTCACCTTCCCTCCGTCGTGGGGCCGTCCGGCGCAGGTACACGACGAATCCGGTCCCGCTCGCGGCGGTGAGTACGCCCAGCACCGCCACCAGCAGCCACCACACGCCCAAGCCCGAGCCGACGGCCTCCGACGGCACGCTGGCGTGCCCATCGGCCAGCAGCGCCAAGCCCACGCCGATCAACCGGTCGTTCCCGCAGAACCGGCATCGCTCTTGTAGATGTCATCGATGAACTCGCCCATCGGCGGGCCGGTCTGGTCTGGCTCGGTGAGGAAGCCGTCATGGCCGTTGTCGCTGTCGATGTCGACATGCTCGACCCGCATCGTGCCCCGGTTCTGCAGTGCTTCGACGATCCTGAGCTGCTGAGGCCGCGGGTAGAGGAAATCGGTGCGCACGCTCATCACCATGGTCGGCGCGACGATGCGTGCGAGCGCGGCATCGGTGCCGCCACGGCCCCGCCCGACATCGTGCAGGTCCATCATCTTGTTGAGCACCAGGTAGGTGTTGGCGTCGAAGCGGGGCACGAACTTCGCCCCCTGGTAGTCGAGGTAGCTCTCGACGTCGAAGCGCTGCTCGAGCCGCAGCGGCAGCACCGGATCCTCGCTGTGGCGGGCGAACCGGCGATCGAACTCGTCGCCGGAGCGGTAGTGGATCATCGCGATCCGCCGCGCATTGGCGAGGCCACGATGGGGCCCGTCCCCGTCGGGTGCGTCGTAGTAGCGGCCGCCTCTGAAGTTCGGGTCGTCATAGATCGCCTGCCGCCCGACCTTGCTCCAGGCGATCTGCTGCGCGGACGCCTCCGCTGATGCCGCGATCACGACCAGCGAGCCGACCCGCTGGGGGTAGGTGATGCCCCACTCCAGCACGGCCATGCCCCCCATGGAACCGCCCACGACGCTGAGCCAGCGGTCGATGCCGAGGTGCCGGCCGAGTGCCCACTGCGAGCGCACGACGTCACGGTTGGTGACCACGGGAAAATCGGGCCCGTAGCGCTCGCCGGTGGACGGGTTCAGCGACGACGGGCCGGTGCTGCCTTGGCAGCCGCCGAGCACGTTCGCGCACACGATGAAGTAGCGGTTGGTGTCGAGCGGGCGGCCCGGGCCGATGAAGTCATTCCACCAGCCCTCAGTGAGCTGAGCGGGCGGGTGTGCTGCGCCATGAGCGTGCGCATCGCCGGTCAGGGCATGGCAGACCAGCACGGCGTTGGACGCATCAGCGTCGAGTGCGCCCCAAGTCTCGTACGCGAGCACTGGCTTGTGGAGTACGCCGCCGCCCTCCAGCGTGAACGGACGATCCGGCGACAGTTCGAAGAACTGCCGATCGGCCGCGCCGAGGCCCGGGTGCCATGCACCCGAGGCGGGCAGCGGCCAGGCCGCCGCATCGTCGTTCGGGGCGCTCGCGCGCCTCGCACTGTCCACATCTGAGCCTTCGTCCTGGGCCTTCGATTTCGGAGGCCGGGTTCCAGCGGCCAGATTGCCGCTGGACAGGCAAGGGTACCGGTAGGCCCCGGTCCGTCTAAAGCCGTTTTCAGCGGCTGGCGTTGTCGCTGCTGGCCGCGAAGGCTGCGAGATCGTCGAGACGCTCGTCGTTCGAGAACATGTCGTGCAGTCGCAACCGCAGGCCGAGCCGGCGCTGCAGCTGGCGAACTTCGAGTTCTTCGTCCCACAGGAACATGGTGACGGCGGTGCCGCTGCGGCCCGCTCGAGCCGTCCGACCGGAGCGGTGCAGGTACGTCTTGTGCTCGGGGGGCACGTTGTAGTGCACCACCACGTCGACCTCATCGATGTGCAGTCCGCGGGCGGCGACATCGGTAGCCACCAACGCAGCCAGCTTGCCCTTGGCGAAGTTGGCGAGCGCACGCTCCCGCTTGACCTGGGGCAGGTCGCCGTGAATGGCGCCTGCTTGCACTCCCGCCTCCCGCAGGTCACGGGTGAGCTGGTCGGCGCCCCGCTTTGTGCGGGTGAACAGCAGCGTGCGCCCGTTCGCCCCGATGATGCGGGCGGCGACCCGCACCCGGTCCATCTTGTGCACCGACATGAACAGGTGCCCCATCTCCGAGACGGTCACCTCGCGTTCGGTGACTTCGTGGAAGACCGGGTCTCGCAGGTGCCGTTTCACCAGCGTGTCCACCACGCCGTCGAGCGTCGCCGAGAACAGCAGCGTCTGATGCTGGCCGTCGATGTGACGCAGCACCCACTCAACTTGGGGCAGGAAGCCCATGTCGGCCATCCGGTCGGCTTCGTCGACCACCACCCGCTGGATGCCCGACACGTTGACCGCACCGCGGTCGATGAGATCGATGAGCCGTCCGGGAGTGGCGATGACGACGTCCATGCCGTCCGACAGCAGCTCGATCTGCCGGTCGAGGTTGGTGCCGCCGTAGGTGGCGATCGACCGCAGGTCGGCTGCTTTGGCCAGCGGCTCGACTACGGCGGCGATCTGGTTCGCCAGCTCGCGGGTCGGCGTGAGCATGAGGGTGGTGGGGTGGCCGTCGGCGGCACGAGGCGTCAGCGCCAGCATGGGCAGGCTGAACGCCAGGGTCTTGCCGGAGCCGGTCTTGGCCTTGCCGCAGACATCCCGCCCGGTGAGTGCTTCGCCGATGGTCAATTCCTGGATGGCGAACGGCTCGGTGATTCCTTGGTCGGCCAGGGTGTCGCAGAGGGGTTCGGGTACGCCTAGTTCACTGAATGTTGTCACGGGGGTCTTTTCGAAGGTCGTGGCCCAGGGGTTGCGCTGCCAGCTATGCGAACTGCGACAACGCTGGGCAGTGGGGCCACACGGCGAACTGCCTTGGCTGCCGAGTGTATGGCAGCAGCGGTGCCTGACGGCGGAGCAGGGGTGCGCCGCACCGTTTGGCTACTAGTGCGCTGCGGCGTGCGCCGCTGGAAATGTCGCCGTCTTTCAGGGGGCAGACCACTACCCTGCGAAGTCCCGGGCGGAGTGGCCGAGTGGTTAGGCAGCGGCCTGCAAAGCCGTGTACGCCGGTTCGAATCCGGTCTCCGCCTCGCCGGCCGACCGGACCCCCAACAGGCTGGAGCCGTCGGCCGAGCCATATGGGCACGGTGATAGCGTGAGCCGCCCTCCGGGCGATTGGCGCAGTTGGTTAGCGCGCTTGCATGACACGCAAGAGGTCACAGGTTCGACTCCTGTATCGCCCACCCCGGGCTTGTTTGCGAATTAGGTGGGTCGATGTTTGCGAATTAGCCTCGAGCGCGCTCTGAGCGGGCGCGATGAGGGCCGAGTGGGCCTCACGCGTCGGGTCGGGGCCTGCCAGACGCTCCCTTGTCAAGCGGGGTGATTCAAGCTGCTGCGACGCATCGAGCAATGCCGCGACTGACACTCCATGAACTCGGCCGCCATGTCTTGCGTTGCTGTTCTCGGTCGTCCATCAGGACTTCCTCTCACCACAAACCCCGACTGTCAACAACCTCCGTCAGTCTCAGATCTAGGAGAGGGACTGTCCGAGAAGTACCACCCCTTCGTGGCTCGCTGAAGGAAACCGCTCCGCGTGAGACGCTCTCGGTGGGTGCGCGACAACTCAGCAGACCGGATCACGCGTCCGTCGCCGAGCACGTGTGCGAGTTCGGCCAACGAAGAGGCCAGTTTCTCGTTCGGGGTGGGCACTGGGCCTCCGGCACCGGTATGGCTCTTGCGGCCTGCGAGATCGATGCTAGCCCGCTGTGTGCTCGAACCCGCGAATCATGTTGCGCTCAAACCGGCGAATCATGCTGTGCCCAAGCCCGCAAATTATGCCGAGTGAGAACACGCGAATGGCGAGCTGTCAGCTGCCGCAGCCCGAGACAGCGAGCACATCGGCCGTGCCGCGACTCGAGCGTGCCGTAGCTCCAGCGGGGTCATCTGAAGCACAGGTCTTTGGTGCCGCGCACGTCGGCGTTCTGAACGGTCCCGCGTCCCGGCGTCGAGGAGTCTTCGCAGGTGGAGCCTCGATTTGAGAGCTCCGCAGGGCGAGCAATGCCGCAGGTCAGGGCGCCAAGCGCTAACTCGCGAACAAGCCACGCTGCGCTCGGCTCTGAACGGCTGCACGACCGACGGGGCCTGCTGCGAGATGTGGGGCGATGCGTCCGAGAAAATTGTGGTCAGACGAACATAAAAATCACGATGAAACACACGTAATTTCTATGGTTAGCGGGTAGTCTCTTGGCTGTGGACTACGTGAGACGCCACTTGGAAGCGACGCTCGACGACTCGCTCGAGGCGTCTCGTGTCGTCGTGCTGCACGGCGCGCGTCAGTCGGGGAAGACCACGCTGGCGCGTCGGGTTGCGCAGCGGCGCGGTGGCTCGTACGTGACGCTCGACGACGACGCATCGCGGCTTGCCGCGCTGGACGACCCGATGACGTACCTGTCCAGGTTGCAGGCACCAGCGGTGGTCGATGAGGTCCAGGTCGGCGGCGACCGCGTCGTGCGGGCCGTCAAGCGTCTCGTCGACGAGTCCGACGAGCGGGGCCGGTTCCTGCTGACCGGCTCCACGAACTTCTTGTCGGTGCCTGCGATCAGCGAGTCATTGGCCGGCCGGGCACGCATCTTGCGCCTGTTCCCTTTCTCGCAGGCCGAGCTCGGCCGCAGCACTCCGGTCGACATCGCAGGCTGGTTCGAAGACTGCGAAGTCGAGCCTCCACGCGAGACCGAAGACCGCGCGCAGTACATGAGCCGCTTGTGCAGAGGCGGCTTTCCCGAGGCGGTCGCACTGTCGCCGCAGCAGCGCCGAGGCTGGCACGACAGCTACCTCGAGACAGTCATCCAGCGCGACGTCACCGAGCTCGGCGACATCCGCCGAGCCGACGCACTCGTCGATCTGGCCCGCTGGTCGGCAGCGAGCACCGCAGGCGAGCTCAACGTCCAAGCTGCCTGCGGGCAGCTCGGCATCGATCGGTCCACGTTCGATCGCTACTTCGCGTGGCTCCGCACCGTGTTCATGGTCCACACGGTGCCCGCGTGGTCGCGCAAGCACGCCGCCCGCGTCGTCCGGCGGCCCAAGCTGCACTTCGCCGACACCGGCATGGCAGCGGCGCTGCTGGGCATCGACGCAGACGCCTTGGCCTCACCTACCTCGACAGTCGCCGGCCCCCTGCTGGAAACGTTCGTGGTGAACGAACTGGCACAGCAGAACGCCGGCGCAGCGGGCGTGCGAATTCACCACTTGCGCGACTACGACGGCAACGAAGCAGACATCGTGCTCGAACGTCCCGACGGCGCCGTCGCAGCGGTCGAGGTCAAGGCAACGGCTAATCCCGGCGAGAACCACCTCAAACCGCTCCGATGGCTGCGAGACCGCCTCGACCGGACCGCGCCAGGCACCTTCCGCATCGGCGTGCTGCTGCACACCGGCCCCCACTGCCACCCCATCGGTGACCGGCTCTGGCTAGCCCCCATCAACACCCTCTGGAACCAACCAGCGTCGCGCCTCCACCAGATTCAGGCGGCCCCACAGCCTCCACCAAGCCCGGGGTGATTCACCGGCTCGATGGCGAATTGCGTCGCTCGGCCCGGGACGAGTTGAGCTGGCTGTCTGCTTGCTTGGCGATGAATGGCCTTGAAAAATCAGTAGTGAGCTGTGTAATTTCAACCTATGGCTTCTGGGCTGCTCCCTCGCTCCGCAGCGCTGCTCATCGAGGTTGCCCTTCGGCGGAGCCCGGTCGTGGGGCTCATCGGGCCTCGGCAGTGCGGCAAGACGACGCTCGCGCGCCAGTTCGTCGCGGCTGACTCGCCGAACTACTTCGATCTCGAGGACCCTCTCAGCCTCGCCCGGCTGGATGAGCCGATGACCGCGCTCGGGCCGCTGTCGGGCATGGTCGTCATCGACGAAGTGCAGCGCCGGCCAGACCTGTTCGGCGTGCTGCGCGTGCTCGCGGACCGTGACAACAGTCCGGCCAGGTTCCTGGTTCTCGGCAGCGCCGGCCCTGAATTGCTCCGCCAGAGCGCAGAGTCGCTGGCCGGCCGCGTCGAGTACATCGAGCTCACCGGCTTGCAGGCAAACGAGCTGGGCGCCGAGCGCATGGAGACGCTGTGGCTGCGCGGCGGGTTTCCGCGTTCGCTGCTTGCCGCCAGCGATAGCGACAGCCTGATCTGGCGCAAGTCCTACGTGCAGGCATTCGTCGAGCGTGACCTGCCGCAGTTCGGGGCAGGGCTCGCAGTGCCGACGATCCATCGCATGATGCTCATGCTGGCCCACTACCACGGCCAGATCGTCAACGTCCGGGCACTCGCGACCACCCTGAGCGTCAGCGAGACCACTGTGCGGCGCTATCTCGATCTGATGGAGCACCTCTTCCTGGTCCGCCAGCTTCGCCCGTGGCACGAGAACCTCCGCAAACGACAGGTCAAACGCCCGAAGTTCTACTTCCGCGACTCGGGACTCTTCCACCACCTGATCGGGGCCGGCACGATGGGCGAGCTGCTCACCGACCCCCGGCTCGGCGCGTCCTGGGAGGGCTTCGTCCTCGAGAAGACGCTTGCCGAGGCGCGTCCCGACCACGCGCACTTCTGGGCAACCCACGCGGGCGCGGAACTCGATCTGCTGCTCTTTGCGAACGGCCGCAGGATCGGCGTGGAGATCAAACGGGTCGACGCCCCCCGCCGCACGCCGTCCATGACCGCAGCGCTGAGAGATCTCTCGCTCCACATGCTTTGCGTCATCTACCCCGGCGACCTGCGCTACCAGATCGGCGAGCAGATTGTGGCGATCCCCGCAGCCGACCCCTTCTCCGCCGACGCAGCAGCGCTCGGGATGGTCGAGTAGATCAAGGACACACCGGGCACGCCGTCACCTCGGGGCGACGAGTGCTAGCTCGTCACGCTCGCATTCTTCGTGTGGGTGCGTCTTCCAGTCCCAAATCTGGTCGGGATCGAAGCCAGAAGCGATCGCAACCGAGTCTCCGGTGCGGGCGAATCCAGTCTCGCCCGGCAGCGAAGGCACCAACTCGCCGTCAGCGTGATTCGGCCAGTACAGGACAGGACCGACAGTGGCCTCGTTGCCACGCAACTCAGCTCGCTCGTCGTTCTCGAACACCAGCAGGTATTCGACTCCTGAGCTGTGCACTCCGAGGATGCACCTGTCGTCTGCTTGCACTTCCACGTAGTCGACGGAGTACGAGTCGTCGGTGCCGTAGAAGTTGCGTTCGATGGCCACGAGCTGAGCGCGTTCCCCTCCCGCCTTGAAGTAGCGAACGACTCCAATCACCACGGCTGGCAATGCGACGACGGCGGCCAAGATTGCGAGAAGACCGAAGAGACCGGTCCAACGGCTGCCCGGGCTGCGAATTCGACGGCGATTCACGTCCACAGCCACCTGTCGTGAACATGTATGCGCTGATCCAGTACGAGAGCGCCGTCATATCGAGCACATGTGCCGGCTGGCATGTCCATGTTGAGCGCTGCTCTACAGCGTGGGGTTGGTGAGGCGGCCGAGGAAGAGGATGGCCTGTGTCTCATGGTGGACGATCGCCCAGAGGAAGGGTCGGTCCGCGACGATGGTCAGATCGGGTGGGGGAGGCGCCGATTCGTTGAAGGCCATGGCTGTCGTTGCGGCGGCTTCGGTTCCCTTCTCGTCGACGATCACTTTGGCGCTGTGCAGGGCCGAGGTGATGAAGATGCCCGGGGCGATGCCGTCGAACCTGGCGCCGGGGCAGAACCCCTGTGGGCACAGCCAGGCAAAGAGATCGGCCGGCGGCAGCGTCTGCTCCCACTTGGGCATGGTGAGGTCGACCGTGCCCCGTCGTGTTGATTGGGCCAGCTCGGCCAAGGATGCGGCGTCGAGCGAATCCTCGACCGCCGCGAGGCCGTCGGGTTCGTGGGGGACGATGAGCCACATGGCCAGTTCGCGGCCGACGTAGGGCAGCTCCACGGCGTCGGCGCCGTCCAGCCGTACATAGCGGCGGGTGACAGCTTCGGCGTCGCGCATGAACGGCACCGTCACGCGCTGGCCGGTATCGGTGATGAACTCGCCGTCGCGTGTGAAGTCGGCCAAGAAGGGCGTATCCCAGTCGGCCTTGAGGTACACGGTATTGACCAGGATCAGTTCTTGGCCTTGGACTGTGGCCGGGTTGACGATCATGGGGATCAGGCCGCGGGTGCGTCCGGATATCCATTCGTTGACGACAGCGGCCGCTGCGTCGCTGTCGGCTGTGTCGACCGGCTGGATCGTCGCGCCGTAGTGCGCTGCTGCGGTCTCTAGGAACGCGGGTCGTGGCGAGAATCCGTCGTCGGGAAACAGCCGGTTGGCAACTTCGATGGTGTTGGGCTCTGCCGAAGCCCTTGCCAGCACGAGGTCGACCGCATTCGCAGCGCTGTGGCTGCCCTGTTCGGGAAAGCCGAAGACGTCGTCGAGCACAGCCGCAGTGTCAGGCGACGCTCCGGCACGGCTCAGGCTGAAGGCGATGCCGATGCTCGTGGGGCTCGACACAGCGTTGCCCTGCAGGTGCCGGTGGAAGTCCCAGCCAGCTGCGTTGACCCCCGCGACCCACTCAGCCGCCGGAGCATCGGGATCAGCCGGCAGACGATCAGCAACAGGCTCGATCGCCGCGGGGACGGTCGGCTCGGCAGCAGTCGTACTGGCAGCGGGTGCTGCCAGCGTGGTCGCGGGCGCTGTCGGAGTAGCTGCGGGTGCTCCGCTGGCTGCGGGGTCAGCGGTGTGCGTCGAGGTGCCGCAGGCTGCTGCGATGCAGCACAGCACGGCCAAGAGTGCGAGCAGCCTGTTCACGCCCATTCGAAGCTACAGCGACCAGCTGCTCATCGATGCTCAGATCTCACACCTTGCATACGTCTCCTGAACGTGCGGCAGAGCCTGATCGGTGATGTCGTGACTCGAGCGGGTGCCGGTCGGGCTGCGGTTCGATCTCCCGATTCTGAATGTTCTGGATCGGCGTGCCAGACTTCCCGGCGGTATGGCAGCCGACAGTGGGGGCGCAGCGGGGGAGCGGCCGCTTGAGGGCATTCGGGTGCTCGACTTCACGCGAGTGGTGGCGGGGCCGCTGGCTACCCGGATGATGGCCGACATGGGTGCAGAGGTCATCAAGATCGAGCCGACGGATGGCGATCTGAGTCGGACGTTCCCGCCCTATGTCCCGGGTGACGTCAACCCGTACTTCTCCCAGCAGAACGCCGGCAAGCGATTCTGCTCGATCGATCTGCGGGCACCCGGGGCTCCGGAGATCGTGCGGGAGCTCGTGGCCCGCTGCGATGCCGTCGTGGAGAACTACCGGCCCGGCGTCATGGCCAAGTTCGGGCTCGGACCCGACGAGCTGTGCGCCGCACACCCCGCGCTCGTGTACTGCTCGGTCACCGGATTCGGCCAGACCGGACCGTGGGCCGACAAGCGGGCATACGCACCTGTCGGACACATGGAATCGGGTTATATCGACTACGCCATCCGCGAGACCGGCGCCCGACCCGAGAACCCGCCGCTGGTGGTGGGCGACATCGTGACGGCCATGTCGGCCGCTGCCACTGTCAACGCAATGCTGGTCAAGGCGGCCCGGACGGGCCGGGGCGGCCACATCGACGTGTGCATGGTGGAAGCGATGGTGTACATCCAGGAGTGGTCGGCGCTCGAGCTGGCGGGCGGCTGGGACGGGCCCAACGCAGGGCTCGCTCACGAATGCCCGATCCTGGTGCTGCCCGATGGGCGTGTGTGGGCCATCGCTGGCAACCCCGCCGCCTGGTTCGACGACCTGCTCAAGGCCATGGGCCGACCCGAGCTGGCCGATGACCCGCGATTCGCCACGCCCGCAGCGCGCATGGCCAACCGCTACGAGCTGTATGACGAGATGACCCAGTGGGCCGCGGGCTTTGCCGATGTGGATGACTTCCGGCGAGCGATCGAAGCAGGCACACCGTTCAGCGTGGCCGAGATGCGCTCGATCACCGAGCTGGCCGGGACTGACTGGGCTGCTCATCGCGGGCTGCTGGCCGAGACCGCCTCGGGCTTCGCCGTGCCGGCGCGCCCAGCGCTCGGCTCAGGCATCGGCACCGACGGCCATGTCGCGGCCCGCGGCGCCGACAACCGTGACGTCATCGGCGGGCTGCTCGGGTATGACAACCAGCGCCTCGACCAGCTCGAAGCAGCCGGAGTGCTCGTCACTGCCTGAACCCCTCGATCAGAAGGCCCGCCCTCGACGCCTTCGACCGCAGCCGGTGCCGCTGGGCACTGCGATTAGCTTGAGCCCGTGCGAATCGGGGTGCTCACCGGCGGGGGCGACTGTGCAGGCCTGAACGCGGCGATCCGGGGGGTCGTGCGAGCGGCCGGACACGAGTTGGACCGCAGCGTCATCGGCTACCGGCGCGGCTGGAACGGCGTGCTCGACGGAGACAGCGTCAAGCTCGATTCCGAGGCGATGCGGGGCGTGCTGCCGCGGGGCGGCACGATGCTCGGCACCTCCCGCAGCAGCCGCCGCCTCGAAACCGAGGGTGCGGCGCCGCTGATGGCGCAGCTCGAACGCGACGGCGTGGACGCGCTGGTGACGATCGGCGGCGACGGCACGCTGATCACTGCCGGACGGCTCTCCGACGCCGGGTTCCCGGTGATCGCCGTCCCCAAGACAATCGACAACGACGTGCAGGGCACCGATGTCTGCATCGGCTTCGACACGGCCCTGGGAGTCGCGACCGAGGCAGTCGACCGGCTCCACACCACCGCCGAGTCGCACAACCGGATCATGGTGCTCGAGGTGATGGGCCGCCAAGCCGGGCACATCGCGGCCGGTGCTGGCATCGCCGGGGGCGCCGCTGCGATCCTTGTCCCCGAAGCTCCGTTCGACATCGACGAGATCGCCGAGCGCCTCATTGCACGGCATCACCGCGACCGCAATGCGTCCATCGTGGTGGTCGCCGAGGGCGCGATTCCCAACGGCAGCGTCAAGGCGCCCGACACCGGCACCGACGAATGGGGCAATCGGGTCCTCGACGGCATGGGTCAGTTCGTGGGCGATCTGCTGGCGGAACGCACCGGATATGACACACGCACGACTGTGCTCGGGTACATCCAGCGAGGCGGGCCGCCGACGCCGGCCGACCGGCTGCTCGGCAGCCGGCTCGGGGCTCGTGCGGTAGAGGTGCTCATGGAGGGCACGTCAGGATGCATGGTGGGGGTGCACTCCACCGGCATCGCCCTGCGACCGCTGGCCGAGGTCGCGGGCCGCACCCGTTATCTGAGCCAGGACCAACTAGAGCTGCTGGACCTCATCTCCACGGCGCCGGTGCTGACGCCCCTGCATACGTCGCGGCGCTGGTTCTGAGGCTGGCTCGGAGACTGGCGGACCGGCGCCGCACGGTAGCGTGACGGCGACAACACATACCGGGGAGCCCATGGGGCTGAGAGGGCGACAGCAGTGCTGTCGCCGACCCGAGAACCTGATCTGGGTAATGCCAGCGGAGGAAGCACATGACCACCCACCGAGTGAGCAAGCCGTACCGACTCGCTGTCGCGGTCGCAGCCACGATGCTGCTGGTCGCAGCGTGCGGCGACGGCGACGCCCCCGAGACCAACACACCGATCCCGCCCGAGACAGAATCCCCGGCGGAGGACGCAGCGGCCCCGGC
Source organism: Acidimicrobiia bacterium (assembly GCA_022827265.1). Taxonomy (GTDB): domain Bacteria; phylum Actinomycetota; class Acidimicrobiia; order Acidimicrobiales; family Poriferisodalaceae; genus Poriferisodalis. Next base: position 15,951 of record JAJDTF010000131.1, read on the forward strand.
GACGACCACCACCGAGCCGTCGATCGAGGGCACGACGGTGACGCTGATCACCCATGACTCGTTCAACCTGTCCGACGGGACGCTCGAGGAGTTCACGGCGCAGACCGGCGTGACGGTGCAACTGCTCGAAGTCGGCGATGCCGGCACGCTCGTGGCCGAGGCGATCCTCACCAAGGACGCGCCGCTGGGCGATGTGCTCTTCGGCATCGACAACACGTTCCTGCAGCGAGGTCTCGACGCGGGCATCTTCGATCGATACGAATCGCCGGCGCTCGCTGACGTGCCCGAGGATCTGCAGATCGATCGGCGCCATCGCGTCACCCCGGTGGACTATGGCGACGTGTGCGTGAACTACTGGAAGGACGCGGTGCCGTGGGAGCCCGTGACCCTCGACGAGCTGACCTTCCCCGAATTCGCCGACCAGCTGGTCGTGCAGCACCCCGAAACATCCTCGCCTGGATTGGCCTTCCTGCTCGCCACCATTGCAGCCTTCGGGGATGGCTGGGAGCTGTACTGGGAGGACTTGCGGGCCAACGGCGTCACAGTCACGGCCGGCTGGGAGGACGCTTACTACGGCGAGTTCATCGCTGGCGGCGGCGACCGATCAATGGTCGTGTCGTATGCCTCCAGCCCGCCGGCCGAGGTGATCTACGCCGATCCGCCGACCGACACAGCCCCCACTGGCGTCATCACCGAGTCGTGCTACCGCCAGATCGAATTCGCCGGCATCTTGACGGGCACCGACAACGAAGCCGGAGCACGCGCGCTCATCGACTTCATGCTGAGCGAGACGTGGCAGAACGATGTCCCGCTCAACATGTTTGTCTACCCCGTCATCGAAAGCGCGACCCTCCCGCCTGAGTTCGTCGAGCACACCGCAGTGCCCCCGCATCCGCTGATGCTGGACCCGGCGGAGATCGAGGCCAACCGCGACGCCTGGACCGAGCGGTGGGTGGAGATCGTGCTGCGCTAGCCCGCGTCGGGAGAACTCGCTGCCCCGTGGCGGTGTCGGTGAGCATCGGCAGTTGCGCGCGGCAGATGCCGGGATCGGCCCGCGTCGCGCCGTGAATCTCCCGCCGTCGTCAGACGCACAGAACTGCACCCAGGCGCCGCGGCGGCGTGCGCGGGTGGCGGTGTTGGCCGCATGGGCGCTCGCCGCCGTAGCGCCGCTCGCGTTCCTGGCGGTGTTCTTCGCCTACCCGGTGCTCACCGTGGTGGCAGACGGGCTCGACAGTCTCGGCGATCTGCTGGGGCGCTCGGTGATTCGCGGGGTGATGTGGTTCACCGTCTGGCAGGCCGTCGCGTCGACCGCGCTCACCCTCGCAGTCGGCATACCGGCGGCGGCAGCGCTGGCGCGGCTGCGACCGAGGACGCGGCGGGTCGTTCGCGCCGTCATCACCGTCCCGTTCGTGCTGCCGACAGTGGTCGTGGCCGGTGCCTTCGAAGCGGTCTTCGATCGATTCGGTCTCGATGGCGGCACGCTGTCGCTGCACCACACGGTGTGGGCGATCCTGCTGGCGCACGTGTTCTTCAACTACGCCGTGGTCGTGCGCACGGTCGGCTCGTGGTGGTCCGGCCTCGACGGCCGCAACGCGGATGCAGCGGCGGTGCTCGGCGCGACGCCGCTGCGCGCATTTCGCTACGTGACCTGGCCGCTGCTGCGGCCGGCAGTCGCGGCGGCCGCGGCGGTCACCTTCCTGTTCTCGTTCACGTCGTTCGGTGTGATCCTGATTCTCGGCGGCCCGACACATGCCACCGTCGAGACCGAGATCTACCGGTACGCCATCACGCGGCTCGACTTCGAAACGGCCGCCGCGCTGGCGCTGTGCCAGCTCGTTGCCGTTGCGGCCCTGGTCGCGCTGGCGGGCGTGGCTGAGCGGCGCCGGGCAGTGGCTCGGCGGGCACCCGGACGAACCGCACCGCGGCGCCGCTGCAGCGTGATCGCTGTCAATGCCGTTGTGGCCGTGGTGCTGCTCGGTGTGCCGATCATCACGTTGGTGGAGCGGTCGTTTGCGACCGGTGGCGGATACGGCGTCGCCAACTTCGCCGCGCTGGCCGATCGCGTGCAGATGCTGCCGACGACCGCGCTCGCTGCGCTGCGCCATTCGCTGGGATTCGCCGTGCTCGCGACTTTGACTGCCACCGGCGTCGGCGCATTGGCGTCGTTCGTGGTGGTGGGGGGCCGGGCGCACGCCGCGGCGACGGCCCGCGCGATCTGGTTCCGGCGACTTTTCGATGTCGGCTTGACCTTGCCGCTCGGCGTTTCCGCCGTGACTGTGGGGTTGGGGATGCTGCTGGCGCTCGACACGCCTCCGCTCGAGTTCCGTACGGCGTGGTGGATCATTCCTGTCGCGCATGCCCTGGTCGGGATGCCGTTCGTCGTCCGCACGCTGGTGCCGACGCTGCGTTCGATCGACGACCGGCTGCGGGAGGCGGCATCGGTGCTCGGTGCCTCGCCGTTACGCACCCGTCGCGAGGTCGACGTCCCGATTGCGTCGCGAGCGGTGGCGGTGGGTGCGGCGTTCGCCTTCGCCGTGTCACTCGGCGAGTTCGGGGCCACGGCGTTCCTGCCGCGACGGCCCGACACGCTCACTGCACCGCTCGCGCTGTTCCGGCTGCTCGGCACACCGGGGGAGACGCTGCAGGGTCAAGCCATGGCTCTCGCCGTCGTGCTCATGGTCGCGACGGCTGCGTCAGTGCTGGTGATCGAAGGCCTGCGCCGCACCGACGAGTCGCTGTTCTAACGACGGGCGATTCAGCTACGCAGTGCGGGATGATCGACGAAGTGATCGAGCGCGTCGGGGTCGTCGATGGCTTCGACGTTGGCCACCGGTCGGCCCTCCACGACGTCCCGAATCGCCAGCTCCACCAGCTTGCCCGACCGGGTCCGGGGGATCGCCGACACCTGGGCGATGACCGCGGGCACATGCCGGGGTGATGCGCCCGAACGGATCTGCGAGCGGATCCTGCCGATCAGTTCGTCGTCGAGCGTCACGCCGTCGCGCAGCTTCACGAACAGCACGACCCGGGTGTCCGCGCTGGCTGTGGAGCCGTCGTCGCTCAAGACCCGCTGGCCGATCACCACGCTCTCGAGCACCTCGTCGATCCGGTCGACCTGGCGGTAGATCTCCGCGGTGCCGATGCGCACCCCGCCGGGGTTCAGCGTGGCGTCGGATCGCCCGCTGATGATGATCCCCCCGCTCGGCGTCCATTCGGCGAAGTCGCCGTGATGCCACACTCCCTCGAAGCGTTCGAAGTAGGCGGATCGGTAGCGCGCGTCGTCGGGGTCGTCCCAGAACTGCAGCGGCATGGACACGAACGCGTTGCGGCACACCAGCTCACCCTGCGCGCCGGCGCCGAGCGACGCGCCGTCGGCATCGGCCACGTCGACGTCGAGGCCGAGCGCAGCCGCCTGGATCTCGCCGCGGTGCACCGGGCCCGTCGGGTCGCCGATCACGAAACCGCCGCAGATGTCGGTGCCCCCTGAGAACGACGCCAGGTGAACGTCGGACTTGACCTGGGAGTACACCCAGTCGAAGCCCTCGGGCGCCAAGGGCGAGCCGGTCGATGCGATGGTGCGCACGGTGTCGAGCGCATGTGTCTGTGCGGGCCGCAGGCCGGCCTTCATCGCGCCTTCGATGAACTTGGCGCTGACGCCGAGCAGCGTGACGCCCCAGTCGTCGGCCACGTCGAACAGCCGCGCTGGGCTGGGGTGGAACGGCGACCCGTCGTACAGCACCAGCGATGCTCCGCTCGCCAGCCCGGCGACGAGCCAGTTCCACATCATCCAGCCGGTGGTGGTGAAGTACATGACCCGATCGCCGGGCCGCACGTCGAAGTGCAGCCGCTGCTCGCTCCACAGCTTGAGCAGCGCGCCGCCCGCCCGGTGCACGATGCACTTCGGCTTCCCGGTGGTGCCTGACGAGTAGAGGATGTACACCGGCTGGTCGAAACCGAGCCGCTCGAACGTCAGGTCGTCGCCGGTGGCTGCGCGATGAGGCGCCAGCCACTCGCTCCACGATGTCGCCGACCCAGACTCATCGCCTGATGGTGCGGGTGCGCTGCGGTCGTACGGCGCGATGACGAGCCGCCGCAGCGACCCCGACCCGCTGGAGGTACCGAGGCTGGCGGCCACCTCAGTCGCCTTGGCAGCGGTGTGATGGCGCACGCCGTTGTAGTAGTAGCCGTCGACGGCAACCATGACGGTCGGGGAGATCTGGCCGAAGCGGTCGAGCACGCCGTCGATGCCGAAATCGGGGCTGACCGACGAGTACACAGCGCCCAGCGATGCTGTGGCCAGGAACACGATGAGCGCTTCGGGGCCGTTGGGCAGCATCGTGGCGACCCGGTCGCCCTGGCCGACCCCGTCGGCTGCCAGCGCCCGCTGGCACGCTGCCACCTCAGCCCGCAGCTCGCCGTGGGTCATGGTCAGCTGTGCTGCGTCCTCGCCGATGAACACCAGAGCGGTGTCACCGGGCTGCGGCCCGCCCGCCGCGACCGGCCGCAGGTAGTGCTCGGCAATGTTCAGGCTGGACCCGGCGAAGAACTCCAGACCAGGGCCCGGCTTCGCTTCGGCGCCCGGCGCCGAGGCAGCACTGCCCAGAGTGTCAGCCCCACCGGCCGAGATGATGCCGTGCTGCGCCGCAGTTGCGACGAATTGCGGACCGAGCTCGCCGATGCCGTCGCAGAATTCCCACACGGCGCGCCAGAACGCTCCGGGATGCTGCACGGACCACGCGTGCAGATCCGCATAGGTGTTGCGGTCGAGCCCGATGCCGACCTGCTCGGCGAACTGCCAGAGCTGGGTCGAGCGCCGTCGCCGGTCATCGGGCCGCCACAGCACGGCATCGGCGTCGCTCGGACTACGGGAATCGGGTGCGCTGGCCATCGAGCGCAAGCTACCCAAGGGCAGTGACGCGCATCGATCTGACCGTCCGGCAGCCACCACCGTCGCGAGAAAGCCGGCAGCGCCCCAATCGGCTGCGAAGCACCGGTTTCGCGGCGGGTGTGCGCAAGCTGACACGCTGCGAGGGACGCGGGTAGGGTCGCCGCGCATGGACGGCATCTGCGACGACCTTCAGGCAGAGAACGACGCGCTCGGCGACGTGGTCGGTGGCCTCAGCGAGGAGCAGTGGCGCCTGCCCACGCCCGCAGAGGGCTGGGACAGCCGCGAGACGATGGTGCACCTGGGCATGACCGACTGGGTGGCAACGGTGGCCGTGGTCGATCCCGAGCACTTCGACGACTTCAAGGCAGCTGCGGCGCGGGGCGAGATGGATCTGCACACCGCAGCCGGGTTCGACTTCGCCTCCATGTCCGGGGCGGAGATCTGGGACTGGCTGTGCGCTGAACGATCCAAGATGCTGGACGCCGTGCGCCCGCTCCACCCCAAGGACCGGATTCCCTGGTTCGGACCCTCCATGGGGGCGCTGTCGTTCGTGACCGCCCGGCTCATGGAGACCTGGTCGCACGGGCATGACGTAGCCGACACCCACGGACGGGAGCTGCCACGCACCGATCGACTGCGTCATGTCGCCCACATCGGGGTGAGCACGCGCGGCTGGAGCTACGCCAATCGGGGCCTCGAGGTGCCCGACGGTCCGGTACGTGTCGAGCTGGATGCCCCGAGCGGGGACGTGTGGACGTGGGGACCCGAAGATGCGGCCGACAGAGTGAGCGGCGACGCCTACGAGTTCTGCCTCGCGGTCACCCAGCGGCGCCACCACACCGAGACGGGCCTGTCGGTCACCGGCCCGCTGGCGACAGGGTGGATGGACATCGCCCAGGCATTCGCCGGGCCGCCGACCGACGCCGAGAGCCGTCGCGCCGCTTGAGCAGTGTGCTGATGCGCGCCGAGAGCCCTGCGCTGAGGCGCGTCCGGGAGGCGCGGTGCTGAAGCGCGCCCAGAGGGCATTGTGCTGAGGCGCGGCCAGGGGGCACCGTGCTGATCGTCGGTCTGACTGGCGGCATCGGTGCCGGCAAGAGCACTGTCGCGCGGCTGCTCGGCTCCCATGGTGCAGCGGTCGTTGACGTCGACGCGCTCGGGCGAGAGATCATCGCCCAAGGAGGCACAGCCGTCGAGCCAGTACTCGAGCGATTCGGCGACCACCTGCGTGCATCGGACGGCGGCATCGACCGTCCTGCGCTCGCATCGATCGTGTTCAACGATCCCGACGAGCTCGCAGCTCTCAACGAGATCAGCCATCCGGCGATCAACGAGCTCCTCGACGAACGGATCGAGTCCATCGGCGAGGCTGGCGCGACCGATGTCGTCGTGCTCGACATGGCAGTGCTCACCGAGAGCACGCTGGGCCGCAACACCCGCTTCCCCTACGAGATCGTGGTCACCGTCGAGGCGCCGCCCGACATACGGCTGGAGCGGCTCATCGAGCGCGGCATGACCTCCGTAGATGCCAAGGCGCGACTGGTTTCCCAGGCAACCGACGAGCAGCGACGCGAAGTATCCAACTTCGTCATCGGAAACGGCGGTGGGAGCGACGAGTTGGCCGATGCCACGACGAAGCTGTGGGATGCCTTGCGCCGGCTGGCGGAAGAGCGCGCTGCATGAGCCGCGAAGCGCCCCCGCCCGCTCGCTACCCGCCGCAGAACCACATCCTCCGGCACTTGCGCCTCAGCCATCAGATGAGGGGTGACGGCACGCTGACTGCCACCATGCCGATCCTCGACGACCTCGCCGACGGTCCCCTGGCCGAGGGAGGCTGGCTGCGGCTCGGCGCGGTGGCCACGCTGGTGGACTCGGTGGCGGGACATCACGCCGTGCTGCAGGTGACGCCCGACTGGTCCGCCACGCTGCACCTGTCGACGGTGCTGGCTGCCCGCGCCGAGGGCGAGGTGGTGACCGCCCGGTGCTCGCCGCTGCGGGTCGGTCGGAACCAAGTCGTTACCGAGACCTCGGTGACCGACGAAGCGGGAACCGAGATTGCCCGCTCGACGTGCACCTACGCGCGCCTTCCCCGGCGCGACGACACGCCGGTCGTGGATTCCACAGCGCGCGAGAACACGGTGGACTACCGGGAGGACCACGAGCTCGACCCTCGGCCAGCACTGGACGATTACCTGCAGATCACGCCGGTGCCCGGGGAGCCGCACATCGAGCTGCCGATGCACAACCGCATCCGCAACTCGTTCGGCTCCCTGCAAGGAGGCGCGTCGATCGTGGTGGCCGAAGTCATGAGCACCCACCTTGCGGATATGTGCGACGGCGGTCAGCGAGGGTCTCGTTGCGTGTTCGCCGATGTGCACTTCCTGGCGCCGGGCCGCGGCGGACCGTTTCGCGTCGACGGCGAAGTACTCGCACGCACCGGTCACCTGGTGACGACCCGCACCCGGATCTTCGAAACCGCCGGCAACACTGACCGGCTGCTGCAAACCGCCACTGCGACGGCTGCCTACCTCGACTGAGCGAGCTGGGCCGAAAATGGGCATGCCGCGTGTCACACCGGCCCTCTACCGTGCAGGGCATGACCACACCGCCGCACAACGCTCCGGCCCGGCCCCGGCCCGGCTTGCCGCGGCTGGCAGCGTTCGATGTGGACGGCACCCTGATCAACCGCCAGGGCGTGCTCACCGAGCGGACTGCTTCGGCGCTTCAAGCGCTTGCCACGGCGGGCGTCATCACCGCCTTGGCCACCGGTCGACCGTGGCCGCAAGCCCAGTCGGTCGTGCGCCAGGCGTCGGGCGTGTCGTACGCGGTGTGTCTCAATGGGGCGGTGGTGATGGACGCCGTCGCGGGCGAGCAGATCGCCGACCGCGCGATGACGCACATCGAGGCCATCGAGGCGGCAGAGATTGCCCGCAAGCTGGTGCCAGACGTGCGGTTCGGGCTCGACATGGCCGACGGCCGGCACGTGTGGGAGCACGACTTCGCTCCCGCCATGCCCGTCGACCTGCTTGCAGACATCAGCGTTGAACGCGTCGACGATGCACTCAGCGCTGTCGACGGGCCAGTCCTGACGTGGCTGGTGCATGCGCCGAGTGTCGACACGCTGGCGATCATCGACGAGCTGTCGCCGGAGATGCCGCTCGGCACCGAGATTCGTCCGTCCGGCTTGGACATGGCCGAGATCGCGGCTGCCGGGGTGAATAAATCAGCGGGGCTGGAGATCATCTGCCAGCGCTACGGCTTCGACGCCGCAGACGTCCTGGCATTCGGCGATGGGCTGAACGACATCGACATGCTGCGCTGGGCCGGTCAGGCGGTCGCGATGTCCAACGCTCCCGACTCGGTCCACGATGCGGCCGACCGGATCGCACCGAGCAACGAGGACGATGGCGTTGCCGTCGTCGTCGAGGCGATGCTTGCCTCCGAAAGCGGGCCGCCGGCTGGGAGCGACGGCGTGTTCGCTGCTGCGCCGCACGACGGGAGGTCTGATGGCTGAGGAGGAGCGCCGTTCGGTATGGGAGCGAATGCGCCGCGGCATGGCCGACCACAACGCCAAGGCCCCGCGCACGCCCATGGGCATGCCCGAAGTTGTCGATGACGACGACGCGACCGACGCTGCGGATGACACGCCCGACGGAGCGACCGCCGAACTCGTGCTGGAGCGCATCCATCACTACCGGGACACCATCCGCAGCTACCAGGTTCTCATTGAGAACCAGCGAGTCGGGCAGGTCCGCGACGACCAGACCGAGCACTTCGTACTGCGTCCAGGCAGCTACACGCTGCGGCTGCAACTGCTGTGGATCTTCAGCCCCAGAGTGGTCGTCGAGCTGCCCGCCGGCACCGAGACGCGTCTGATCTGTGGCCCCAACGGAGGGATCCTGCAAGCGTGGCGCCTCTTCTTCGCCCCGACGACGGCGATCTTCCTCCGCATGGCGGAGGAAGCGTGATGCAGTCTCCGCTTGGCGGAGGAAGCGTGATGCAGTCTCCGCCCTGCAGCCGAAGCCTGAGCAGGGGTCAACGGTAGGGTTCGCCGCCATGAGCGATCGGCGGAAATCTGTGAGTGCAACGTCGAGCGACGAGCTCAGGTCCGAGCTCGATGCCTGGCTCGCGGACAACTGGGATCCCGAAGCCAGCGTGCGGGAATGGTGGCAGCGCCTGGCTGCAGCCGGACTGTCGAACCCGACGCTGCCCGAGCCGCACGGCCGGAGCTGGGGCCGCAGCGAGACACGGGTACTGGTCGAAGCGATGCGTGCCGCCGGTGCCATCGGGGCACCGGCAGGGCTGGGCATGCTGCTGGCGGCACCCACCGTCCTCGAGCACGGCACACCCGAACAGATCGAGCGCTTCGTGCCGGCCATTCTGAGCGGCACCGAATCGTGGTGCCAGCTCTTCTCAGAGCCCGGAGCGGGCAGCGACCTCGCCGGCCTGCAAACCAAAGCCATCCGCGACGGCGACGAATGGATCGTCACCGGCCAGAAGGTGTGGACCTCTGAGGGCGCGCACGCAGATCTCGGCATGCTGGTCGCGCGCACCGACCCTGAAGCCCCCAAGCACCGGGGCCTCACTTGGTTCGCCTTCGAGATGGACCAGGACGGCGTGGAGGTTCGGCCGCTGCGCGAGATGACCGGCCGGTCGCTGTTCAACGAGGTGTTCATCGACGGGGCACGGGTGCCCAATGCGAATGTCATCGGCGAGCTGAACGACGGCTGGCGGGTGACCAATACAACGCTCATGGTTGAGCGGGCGGGCATCGGCGGCAGCCATGGCCTCGCATTCGCAGCGGCGCATCCCGGCTCCATAGCCGGTCACCTCGACCGGCCAGCCGGCACGTTTCGCGGCAAGCGGCTCCCGCTGGCAGCTGGAGGAGTGGGCCCCGGCACGTTCAACCAGCTCAGCGAAGAAGCTCGCACCCGCGGCCGTGAAGGCGACCCGGTCGTCCGCCAAGAACTTGCGGCGCTGCACACCGATCTCGAGGTGATGCGGCTGTCGGCGATGCGCAGTCGCCAGAAATCCCAGCGCACCGGCGGCGAAGGCAACCTGGCGAAGCTGCGCATGACAGCGGCCCTCCGCCGCGCCCGGTCGCTCGCGAGCACCATCCTCGGCGCGGACATGACCCTGTGGGGCGACGAAGCTGCGACCAGCGGCGTGCTGCAGGAGATGGCGGTCTTCTCGCCGGCGCCGTCGATCTATGGCGGCACCGACGAGATCCAGCGGAACATCCTCGGCGAACGGGTCCTGGGTCTCCCCAGAGAGCCCGGCCCCGATCCGGCTACGCCGTTTCGGGAACTTGCCCAGAACGCCACGTCTTGGTAGAGCGCTGGACCTTGCTCGTGGCTATCGGGGAGCGCAGGCCCAGCGAGCGGCACAGAATGTGAAGCGGTGAGCATGACCGAACCGCCCGAGGGTCCGGCGTCGCCGCAGGGCCTCGAGATCCTGCCGGAGGGCGGCGCCGACTTCGCCAGTGTGCAGGAGACGGTGGTGGAGCGACGACCGTCGTCGGCGCCGCGCTTGGCCGTGTTCGCAAGCCTCGCCGCGGCCTTGGCCGTGGCTGCGCTGGTCGTGGCGTGGGTTCGCAGCGACGGCGATTCCGATGCCGTATTGGCGCCGACGACCACTACGACCGAAGCCCCTGCCACGACGACCGCAACGGCACCGGCGCAGCCGCCGCGCACGACGCTGCCACCGCCGACTGCGCTCGACGCAGCTGTCGGCGAGCTGCCGCCCGCACGTCCCGCCGCCGAGATGATCGCCACGCTCGCCGGCGATCCGACGGGCGACGTCCGCGGCTTCCTGTACCAGCTCGATCTGCTGACCGGCGAGGCCCGGTACGTGCCAATGCCCGGCTTGCCGCACACGCTCGTCGATCTCGACGGGGCGCTCGTGGTGGGCATCAGGCGCGACGTGCTGCGGGTGGACATCGACAGCGGCGACACCGTCGTCATCGCCGAGGACGTGGCCGAGGTGCTGCCCGCTTACAGCCCACCGGGAATCGTGGGGGTGGTGCGCGGCACTGAGCACCTGTTCGCCCGGGTGGTCGGCCCCGACGGCGTGTTTCGCTCCGCGGTGCAGATGCCCAACGAGGCGATCGTGCACGGGGCGCTCGGCGACCACGTCGTCGTGTCGATGGCGGGCAGCGTCATGGCGCTCGACGGGCGAGACGCTGCGCTGCAGCTCGGCGCCGGCCGGGTGCTCGCAGTGGGCGACGGTCATGTTGTGCGGCTGCAGTGCGAGGAATACGGCTGCCAGATCACCGACACCTCGTTCAGTGCCACCGTGGGCGCGGATCGCCGCGACGACTGGTGCGAGGACATCTGCGCAGAGGCGTCGGGTCGCTTCGGCGAGCGCGACGACCAGGCCGAGCTCGCGCAGGACTGCTCGACGTTCTGCGAGGGCTACCCGATTGCAACCGGGGTGATTTCGGAGCGGCGAGTGGAACTGCCCGCCGAGCTGCAGGCGGCATCGCCAGGCCGCTGGAGCGAGCAAGGGCTGATGTCGCCGGATGGCAACCGCATCGCACTGCGGCTCCTGCACGGCAACGGCACGCCGGCGGGGGTCGTGGTGGTGGACCTCGCCGAGGACTGGGGCCGCCACTCGCCCGAGATCGGCGTCGACCTCGGAGATATGGCGTGGGCGCCCGACAGCCGGTACCTGCTGTACACGCTCGACAATGACGTCATGGTCTGGGATGTCGAGGCTGCCGAGGGCGAGCTGCCGTCTGGCCGGGCCCATGTGGGCGAGCCGCTCGGACAGCTCATTTTGCGTTCGCCGAGCGGCTGAGGGGGTACGCGCGCCCGCAGCGGAGGCGGCAGGATCCTCAGCGACCAGCGATCCGGCAGGTCGCAACGTCGCCGAGTCTCCTGCCGCCTCCGCAGCTCGGTCGTCTGTGCTTAACCGTCTTTGGCGAGTTGATCTGCGGTGACGATGACGAACAGGCCGGTGGCCTCGATGAGCGGTGGAGCGTCGGGTGCGGCGCTGGCTGCGTGCACGGCGAGCTCCACGTGAGACTTGCGGCCCTCACGCCGGGTCTCGCGCCCGGAGAAGATCACCGGCTCGTCGATCGGGACGCCGCCCCGGTAGTCGATCTCCAGGCGCGCTGTATAGGCGGCAATGCCCAGACACACCATGAGGTAGCCCAGAACGTCGTCGACCACGGCACACACCGAGCCGCCGTGGGCACGTCCCGGAGCACTCTCGAAGGCAGCGCCGAAGGTGACCAGCGCCCTCACGCCGTCGCCGTCACGGCGCATGTCGACTTCCATCGCGGTGGGATTGGCGGGTCCGCTGAAGGCTCGGTCGCTGAATGCCATGACTTCGGCACCGTCAGGCGGTCTCGGATCCACATAGCGACGGGCGAAGTAGTCGGCCGGTCGCGGAGTCGGTGCTGAGCCAGTTTCGAGCCGTTGAGCGGTCGCCTCGGCCCACGCAGCGATCTCTGCCAGCGTCTCGGGGTCGGTGCGATGACGCACGAAGGCGTGTGCCAGCCGTCGCAGTGCTCCCGCCGCAGCGCTGCGCTCGGCGAGCTGGTCGTCGGGATAGATGAGGTGCAGCTCGTTGCCTGCCTCGACATCGGCGTCGCGGCGCGGTGACGGGTCGTCCACGGGCTGTCAGCTGCCGAGCCGGTCAGGCTCGCCGTAGGGGTAGTCGACCAGTTCGCTGGACGGGTGCTCGGCGTCGAAGGTCCAGTACTGGCGGATCTCGGCGATCAGCCGCTCGCCCGCGCCATCGGACGGGCCGAAGTCGTAGTGCTCGCTGCCGCGTACGGCGAATGGCATGTCGCCGTCGGGGCCCGCTGCGCTCGTGCCGGACATTCTCCATTCGATCGCCGCGGTGTCGCCGTCGGTCACCAGCCGCTCGCAGTGCCACGACGCGCCCTGCCACTTGGCGGCGATGCGCGACCAGAAGCGCCCGATCGTCGCCGCACCTCGCACCGCTGCATGGTTGGTGTCGTAGACCACGGCGTCGTCGGTGAAGTGTCCCGCCACTGCCGCAGCGTCGCCGCTGGTGCAGGCATCGAAGTAGCCCGTGATCCGCGCTTCGATGTCCGCGGCCGCTGCCGCAGCGTCGTCGGTGATGCTCGTGTCAGCGTGCTCGCTCATGCCGCCAGTCTCGCAGGCGGCGCGCAGACGATTCGAGGCAGAGCGCAGGGGCTGCTCGGGCCCTAGTGCACCGCCCACGACAGCCAGCGGCCGTCGCGCCGCTCCAGCCGCAGCTTGTGCGAGAAGCACTCCGACAGCGACTCGGCGGTGAGCACCTCGCCCAGGGGCCCGCACGCCAGCGGCACACCATCGCGCAGCAGCAGCCCGTGGGTGAACGACGGGGGGATCTCGTCGGTGTGGTGGGTCACCAGCACCGTTGCCGGTGTCTCGGGGTCCGCGGCCAGCGACTCCAGGCTGGCCACGAGCTGCTCCCGGCCCGCGAGGTCCAGACCGGCGGTCGGCTCGTCGAGCAGCAGCAGCTCCGGTCGGCCCATGAGCGTGCGGGCCAGCTGCACCCGCTGCTGTTCGCCCGACGACAGCGTGGCGAACGTCCGGTCAGTCAGGGAACCGGCGCCCACGCGTTCCAGGCATGCCCGCGCGCTCGATCGGTCGGCATCGGTGTAGGTGTGCCACCACGTCTCCAACGCGGCGTAGCGCGCAGTCATCACGATGTCGAGGGCGCTGATATTCGGCCGGAACTGGTCGCGCAGTGACGAGCTCGCCAGTCCGATGCGCCGCCGGTGTTCGCGCACATCGACGGCACCCCACCGCTCGCCCAGCACCTCGACGGTGCCAGTGGTGGGGAAGCGGTACAGCGACAGGATCTTGATGAGGCTGGTCTTGCCCGATCCGTTCGGTCCCAGCACGATCCACCGCTCGTGGGGAGCGATCTGCCAGTCGAGCGGTCCCAGCACGGTGGTGCCGTCGTAGACGACGGTCACATTCCGCAAGGACGCAGTCACATTCCGCAGGGACGCGGCCACATGCCGCAGGGAGACTGCCGACTGGGCTGAAGGCCGATCTGCGGGCAGAGGCTTGGCGTCACTCACAAGTGCTCACGTCTCGTCGCGACGGCCTTCGCCGGCGTGTGCCATCCACGTCGCGTACATCCCGGCGTACCGCCCGCCCAGCGCCACCAGCTCGTCGTGGGTGCCCAGCTCCACCACGCCGCCCTCGTCGATCACGGCGATGCGGTCGGCCCGCATCGCCGTGGCCAGCCGGTGCGCGATGAGCACCGCTGTGCGTCCTTCCAGCAGCAGGTCCAGAGCGCCCTCGATCTCGGCCTCGGTGCTGAGATCGACGCTGGAGGTGGCCTCGTCGAGCACGATCACCCGTGGCCGCGCCACGAACGCCCGGGCCAGCGCCAAGAGCTGCCGCTCGCCGGCCGACAGCGACACGCCCCGCTCGTGCACCTGGGTGTCCGCGCCTTCGGGCAGGCTGTCGATCAACCGGCGCAGGCCGACGAGGTCGAGCGCCGCGTCGATGTCGGCATCGAGCTGGGCGTCGCTGCCGCGACTGGCGCGGTCGCGCAGGCCGAAGGCCACGTTGTCGCGGATGGTGCCGTGGAACAGGAACGGCTCCTGGGGGACGACGCCAAGCTGGTTGCGCAGCGACGCCAGCGTCACGTCGCGCAGATCCCACCCGTCGATGGTGATGCGACCGTCGGTCGGGTCGTAGAACCGGATGATCAGCTTCGCGATCGTGCTCTTGCCGGCCCCTGTCGGCCCGACCAGCGCGAACGTCTCGCCCGGGCGGATGTCGAGGCTGACCTCGCTCAGCACCTCGGGAGGGTCGTCGTCGAGCGGCACTTCGCTGGCGGCGAGGCCGCTGCCGGCACCGTCGCCGTGAGCAACCGGGGTGCCGTTGCCCAGCGCAGGCACCGCCACCGGATCGAATGACGCGCTGAACTCTCGCGCCGGCATCTTGGAGGCGCCGTTCGCGCCGTCACGGTTCCCGTCACGGTTCGGGTCGCCGTTCCCCTCACCGGTCGCCGCATCGTCGTCGTAGGCGAACGAGACGTTCTCGAGCCGGATGTGACCGCCGACCGGCGGCAGCTCGGCCGCGTCGGCACGCTGGCGCACGGTCGGATGCGTGGCCAGCACCTGGCTGATCTTCTGGAGCCCGGACTGGCCTTGCTGGTGGGTGCTGTAGAGCTGCGCGAGCTGCTGGATCGGGGCGAAGAACGTCGTGACGTACAGCACGAAGGCGCCCAGCTCCCCGACGGTGAGGCTGCCTCGCACCACCATCGCCCCGCCGACGGCCAGCACCAGTCCCTGGGCGGCGATGCCGATCGCCTCGGTGCTGGGCCCGTAGATCGCCTGCACCCTGGACATGGACAGGTTGGCGTCTCGGAACCGAGCGGTCACCTTGCGGTGCCGCAGGGCGTTCTCCAGGCGCCGGCCCGTGGCCGCGATCACCCGGATCCCCGCCAGGTTCTCCGACAGGTCGGCCAGCACGTCGGCGATACGGTCGCGGATCTCGCCGTAGCCCGCCTCGCTGCGGGCCCGGAACCACAGCGTCAGCGCCACCAGCGGCGGCACGATGCCCACGAGCAGGATCAACGCCAGGATCGGGCTGTAGGTGAACAGCACGACGGTCACGACGCCCACCGTGAGCACCTGGATCAGCAGGTTGACGAAGCCCTCGTTGATGAGCAGCGCCACGTACTCCATGTCGGAGGTCATGCGGCTGAGCAGCACCCCGGACTTGGCCGTCGTGTACCAGTCCAGCGAGAGCCGCTGGTAGTGGCTGAACAGGCGCAGCCGCAGGTCGAACATGACCTGCTCGGCGATGCGCCCGTTCAGGCGCTGGCGCAGCCGGCTGAGCAGGATGCTGACGGCGACGACGCCCACAAAGATCAGCACGACCATGTTGAGCGCGAAGCGGTCGCCCGCCTCGATGCCGCGGTCGATGCCCTGCTGGAAGAGCACCGGCACGGCCTGCATCGCAGCGGTCTCCCCGCACAGCAGCAGCAGCGCCAGGCCGACGCCCCAGCTGTGCGGCACCAGCATGTCCCGCAGGCCGAACGGGCGCGCCCGCCCGTCCCTGGCGCCTCCGGTCACGTGGTCGAATTCGACGTCCGGCTCGGGGTGGGTCGGCTCGAGCTCCAGCAGCTTGTTCGCGCCTTCCTGCATCTCGGTCGGCACGCCGGCGAACGGCAGCCCCGCCGCGGCGCTGGCCTGCGTCGCAGTCGGCCCCATGTGGCCGGGGCCGCCGACCATCACCATGAGCTGCTGGCCCCGGGCGTGCCGCCGGCGGCGGCGAATCGGTCCGGGTCGCTGGTGTCGCCCCCCGCGGCCAGCACCTCGACGTAACGGGGCTCGGTGGCCATCAGCTCGGCGTGGGTGCCGTCGGCCGCCACGTGCCCGCCGTCGAGCAGGATCACCCGGTCGGCCAGGCTGATGGTGGACAGCCGGTGAGCGATCACGATCGTCGTGCGCTCGGCGAGCAGCTCGGTGAGCGCGTCGTGGATCTTGGCCTCGTGCGCCACGTCGATGGAGCTCGTGGCGTCGTCGAGAATCAGCACGGCGGGATCAGCCAGGATCGCCCGCGCGATGGCGATGCGCTGGCGCTGGCCGCCCGAGAGGTCGTACCCGCGCTCGCCGACCACGGTGTCGTAGCCGTCTTCGAGCTCGCTGATGAATTCGTGGGCCTGCGCCGCGGTGGCAGCGGCAACCACATCGGACCTGGCGGCGTCGGGCCGTGCGTAGGCGATGTTGTCGTGAATGCTGGCCGAGAACAGGAACGGCTCGTCGGGAACGAGGCCGACGGCCCGGCGCAGGCTGTCGCCGGTCACGGCGTTCACGTCGTGACCGGCGATCGAGATCGTGCCGCCGCCGAGGCTGTAGAAGCGCATCAGCAGCCGGGCGAGCGTCGATTTGCCGCAGCCGGTGCGCCCGACGACCGCAACCCGCTCGCCGGCGCCGATGTGCAGGTTCAGCCCGTCGAAGACCAGCGGAGCGTCGCGTTCGCCGCTCGCAGTGCCCGCGACGCCCCCGACGGTCTCGGTGCCGTACGTAAATCGGACATCGTCGAACCGCACCTCCATGCCCGCATTCCGCCCCGCCGTTTCTTCCCGCTGGGGCAGATCGATGGCGCCGGGACGGTCGGCCACCAGCAACGGCTCATCGAGCACCTGGAAGATGCGCTCCGCTGACGCCTTGGCTCGCTGGCCGAAGATGAACAGCATCCCGATAAAGCGGAACGGCGCCTGCAGCAGCAGTATGTACAGGTAGAAGGTGGCCAGATTGCCCACCGAGAGCGAGCCGCCGATGATCAGGTGCCCGCCCGCCAGCAGCACCATCGCCATTGCCAGGCGCGGTAGGTTCTCGACGACGGGCGTGTAGTGCGCCCTGGTGTTGTGCTGCAGCATGTTCGCCCAGCGCAGCCGCTGGGCCGCTCGTGCCATCTCGTCGACCTGGCGGGCCTCGGCTGCAAAGGCCTTCACGACACGCACGCCGTTCACGCTCTCGTGGGTGACGGTGGCGACCTGGGCGTTGCGTGACTGGATGATCCACGACAGCGGGAACATGATGCGGCGCAGCCGCTGGCCCAGCACGTACACGGCGGGCATGATCAGCATCGTGATGGCGGTCAGCGGCACGCTGATCCATGCCATGACCGCAATGGCCACCACGAAGCTCAAGAGCTGCACCGACACGATCGGCGCGAACGCCAGGTACATCTGCACCGAGCGGATGTCGGAGTTGGAGCGGGAGATGATCTCGCCGGTCTGCACCCGGTCGAAGAACGCAAACGACAGCCGGCTGAGATGGGCGAACAGCAGCGTGCGGAGCTGGAACTCGACCCGGTGGCCCATGGAGAAGAGCCCGTAGCGGTAGGTGTAGGTGAAGACGCCGCGGGCGAGGCCGAGCCCCACCAGGGCGATGACAAACGCCCACAGCGAGCCCGAGCCGTCGGTTTCGAGGCCGGTCACTGCGGCGTCGACGGCCAGGCCGGCGATCCATGGCGCGATGGCCCCCGCGCCGGTCGCCAGGATGGCAGCGATCACCGCGACCACGATGCGCGCCCGCTGGTGCCGCAGCAGCGGCCCGAGCCGCCGGATCCAGCTGAGCGAACGGTCTGCTCGGATCGGTTCGCCGCTGAATTCGCTGCCGAGTTCGTCGGCAGAATTCGCCTCGGGAGGCGCGCCGTCGCCAGCGTCAGTACCGGTTGGTCGCGGACTGTTGGCGTCAGGGTCGGGCTGCGCGGCGGACTCCGCGGGCGCAGTGGGTGGGGCCACCCGCATCCCGGCGAGGTTACCGGCGCCAGTGCGGCGGCTAGAGTATTACTATGGCAGAACAAGTAAGGAAACGTCGCCCCGGCTGCAGCACGATCACCTCGAAGCACCAGGTCACGATCCCTGCTGCCGCGTTCGCCGCAGCAGGCCTGTGCGTGGGCGAATCGCTGCGCGGCACCGCCGTGGGGCCGGGCCAGGTGCTGCTCATCCGTGAGTCGGACCCGATAGCGGACACCGCCGGCATCTTCGACGGGGTGTACCCGCCCGACGCGCTCGATGCGCTGCGCGATGAGTGGCGCTGAGCTGCGCGGGCCGGCAGTTGTCGATGCGGGCGTCGTCATCGGTCACCTCGACACGTCCGACGCCCACCATCACGCTGCAACCGCAGCGCTGGCGCAGGTCGCGGGCACTGCGATGCGGCTGCTGCTGCCCGCGACGGCGTACGCAGAGGTCCTGGTGCACCCATTCCGCGCTGGCGCCGCGGAGGCGGCCCAGGTCGACGCCGTCCTCGCAGCGATTCCGATAGAGGTCGCCGCATTGGAGCGCAGCACGGCCCGCAGGGCCGCTGAGCTCCGAGCGGAGCATCGCTCGCTGCGCCTGCCCGATGCCTGTGTCATCGCCACCGCCGTCGAAACCGGCGCGGTACTGCTATGCACGACCGATCGCGGCTGGTCGGGCAGGCTCGTCGAGTCGCTCGCCCCGGCGCTGCAGGTGCTCACGGTGGACCGGTCGCTGACGTGAACCCGCTCGTCCCGAATATGCACGAAGAAATCCCGGCCTGTCAGTGCGTTGCCGTGTCGGCGGGCAATGCCGTCAAGCGGCACCAAGCTGCTTGACGGATGTCATCTCCAGACCGGTGGTGGTGACGATCTTGACGGCGATGCGTCCGGCATCAGGCTGGTCGAACGGTGCCGACCTCAGCGAGGTGAGCGCCTCCCGTTCGTCTTCGTCGATGCTGCGGCCCAGCGACGTGACCAGCCTGCGGAGGAGCCGGTCGCGGTCCGCGCCTGGGAAGTGGATGCGACGGGCGAAGAAGCTCTCCCCGTCGTGGTCGGTATCGCACATCCAGCAGGCCGCCCTCGCCGGGCAGGCTGCCTGACAGTTTCGCTTCGGCGGCAGCGCCGTCGGCTGAGGAAGACAGCGTCCAGCAGGGGAACGTCGAAGTGGCGATCCGCTGGCGGGCGATCGAGACAGCGATTGGTGAGGTGTCGCAGGTGATCCAGCGACGGCCCCATTTCTCGGCCGCCACTGCGGTTGTCGCTCCTCCGCAGGTCGGGTCGAACACGAGGTCGCCCGGGTCGGTGGCCATCAGCACGCAGCGCTCGATCACACTGTCCGCCGTCTGCACCACGTAGCGCTTGTCTTGCGCTGCCATAGGCCGGTGCCACAGATTGTTGATCCTCCGGCCCGGAACCTCGTTCTCGTAGAGCTTCCAGTGCAGCCAGTCACTGGAATCTGACGCATCCAAGCGGCCGAGTTCGGCCAATCGATCCAAGCCAGCCGCCGAGACGCGCCAGTGCTCGCCGGGCGGGCACGGATATTCCTGGCCATTCCAGAGGTGAGGGTCCGACCGATCGGTCGTCGAGGTCCCGGGCGATGCGAGCCGTGCCCAGCGGTAGAGACGTGCACTGTCAGGCAAGGCCGTCTCGGGGTCGCGTCTCTCATCATTCGTCATCGGACGGGTTGCTCCGTCCGGTGACTCGACCCGCGCAGCCCATGTCCACATGTCGAGCAGTCCTGCCCGGTCGATTTGTTCATACATCTGCCGGTACTTCACCTGCGCCCGGTCCTTGGCGTACCAGAGGAGAAAGTCGGCAACGCTCGGCAGCGTCTTGGCAGAAGACCCACCCGAGGTGGCGTAAGGGATGGTGGCAACGCGGTTCTCCGCGCCGAATACCTCATCGAGCAGGATCGCTGCGCGATGCACGTTCTCGTCGCCGATCTGCATGAACAGCGAGCCGCTGTCAGCCAGCAGTTCGCGCATCAGGATCAGCTTCTCGCGTGTCAGGTCGAGGTACGAGTGGTTGCCGCGCTCGTAGGTGTCGCGGAACGCCCGGATCGTGCGGGTGTCGTTGGGGCGCCCCGCCGCTCCCTCGGGCACCTCACGGCTGTCGGTGGACACTTGGAAGTTCGACTTGTAGCCCATGCCGTACGGCGGGTCGAAGTAGATCATCTGCACCTTGCCGGACATGGCCTCGCGTGCAGCGAGCGACGCCATCACCCGGGTGCTCTCCCCGTGCATCAGCCGGTTCGACCAGTTGGCCGCGTGCCGGTACCACTCGTAGGCGGCATCGGCCGACGGCAGCCCATTGAAGTCGCCGAACAGCGACGGCTGCGGCCCGCTGCCCTGCAGCAGCTTCACGAACGCTGCTGGGTGCACCTTTTCGCGCACATACAGCGGGTGCGCCGCGTGGCCAGCGCTGTCGTCGCCCTGGCGGTCCCAGGCCAGGATCGGCTGATCGTCGATGCCCTGGCTGGCGGGAACATGGCGGACGGGCTGCCGGTCTGCGTCGCTCATGGTGGGGGCGGTCTGCTCGGTGGGCAGGTTCGCCCGCTTGGCCGACGGATGGGTGTACTGCTCGGTCTGCCGCCTTGGTTTGGCCTCAGCCATCATGCTGCTCCTTGCCGCCTCGCGTCCACATGCCGGGCACGCGCCTCGTCGATGGCGGCACCGAGGTCGGCACGCAGCCGCTGCGCGTCGGTCACCTCCGCGAAGTGCCATCGCCGCAAGCGCGCTGGCATTGGTCGCGATGCGACGACGCCAAGCCCTCCCAGTGGGCTGAAGCAACCTCGGCGCGCTCGGCCCACTGGCCGACAGCCCTCACGGCATCATGGAACAGGTGCCGACGGCGTGTTCGCTGGCGCTGTGCGGTGCTGTCGATGCCGCGCTCCCAGCGATGCACGACGGCCGCCGCCACTGCGGTGACGGCCCGCTGCCGACGGGCCGCGCCTGTCGCGGCGCTGATCGTGGCCTCGGGGCCGACCGGGCCGACGAGCACCGCCTCGCTCGCCCCCGCCGGCGCCCAGCGGATCACCCGGTCGGGGTCGAGCTGGAACCCAGCGCTGCCGTGCTCGTGCAGGTACTGGCTGACATTGGGGACCTCGATGCGGTGGGCTTGCCGGCCGGGCACGCTGTGCACCTCGTAGCGGGGCTTGGGCGGCGCGGGCGGCTCGCCAGCATCTTTGGCGGGCAAGAATTCGAACGGCACGCCGATCACCTCGGCGTACTCGGGTGTGAGCTTGCCGTCAGGGTCGTAGCTGTCGTAGTTCGAGCGTCTCAGTGCCCTGCCGGTGACCTGCTCGCACAGCAGCTGTGTGCTGAAGCGCCGGTAGCCGAGAACATGGGTGACGGTGCGAGTGTCCCATCCCTCGGTGAGCATCTGCACCGACACGACGCAGCGGATGTGCTCGCCGAGCCCGCCCGGTCTCCCCACCGAGTTGAGCGTGCCCCGGATGATGTCACGGGCATCGCGCGTGTCGCCGGGCTGCCTCAGCCGCTCGGCCTGCTGCCTGACTGCTGCGCTGAGCGCGCCCTCGCCCTCGATCTGCGAATGGACCAGCAGCGTGTGGACTCGATCGGTGGGGCCGTCGTGACGATAGTTGGCGAACTGCTTGCAGACGCCTTCGTGGTAGGTCGGGCCGTCACCGCGCTGCTCGGCCCAGCCGGCGATGTGGTCGGTGAGGGCGGCAGCGTTCGCGATGTCGTTCGCGACGATGATGAACACCGGTGGCGTCTCCATGCGCATGGCCGGATCGTCGGGGAAGCACCGGTGAGGCGCTCCGGCCGTCCGGAGACCTTCGTCGCGGCGCTCTGGCCTGTCAGGATGAGCGTGTGGACGGCACAGAGGTGAACCTGCGCGATCCCTCGGGCATCCTCGAGACCGAGGTGGCGGCAGCGATTGCGCGCATTGCAGCCGCCGACTCGGGCCTCGGCGACGATGCCCAGCACGTGTACGACGTGCTGACCGGGGGCGAAGGCCCATCGATGCTGCGCCAGTCGCGCTTGCAGGCTTGGCTCTGGTACGAGGTGCCCAACAACTACGTGACCGACGAAGTCGGCTACAAGGAACACCTCGCTGTCACCGCCTCGCTGCTGTTCGACGAGCTGGGTCTGCATCGCTACGCGGCGATCTGCCGGTCTCAGGCGACCGCCGAGGTTCACACTGCCTTTGACGACAGCGACAGCGCTGGGTTCGCCGCCCTGCGCAAGGCGATGCAGCGATCAGGCGTCGAGCCGCCCGATCTCGACGGATTCGAGTGGAGCGGCCTGATGGGCATCGAAGAGGCGACTGCCCGCGATGCCGTGTCCGGAGCGCTGGAGCGGGCGCTTGCCGCAGGGAAATTCACCGTCGGCGCCCGCGGCTGGCGCAAGGCGCAGGCAGCGCTGGCCGTTGCTGCGCTCGACAGCGATCATGACACGCAGCCTGGTCAGTCGTGGCGCACTGCCGTGATCACCGAGCGGCTGCAGAGATGGGTCGCCCAGGGCGAGATGATGAGTGAGCGGCTGGCGCAGGCGCGTTCGCAGGTGGCCAACCGGCTGCTGCACCCGATCGAGCCTGCACCCGACACGCTCGGCGCGATGGCCGTTCCCATGTGGCTGCTGCAGCGCTTCGGAGACAGCCAGCCGCTCACCCAAGCCGGCAACCTCAAGGTCGCCTTCATTCGCGGCCTCCACGAAGACTGCCCGTGGGGGCATCCGGAGCAGCCGCCCGGGTATCAGCAACGGCATGTCGAAGCCGATGACACGGTGCTGTGGTCGCTGCGTGCATGGCTGCAGCGCAGTCATGCGCTGCGCAGACGGCACAATCGGCTGCATCGAACGGCTGCGGGAACCCAGATGGCCGACGATGCGGCGCTGGCCTGGGAACGGCTGACACGCCACCTGCTTCCGTCCGGATGGGACGGCTTCGTGGCCGAGCTGGCTGCGGTGCTGCTGGTCGCGAGCGATGACGGCGTCGACGAGGATCGCCTTGAACTCGACATGGCCGAGACAGCGGCTGACCTCGGATGGAGGTCGACTGTCGGCGGCGAGGAGCAGCTCCCGACGAGATGGACCATCATGCGGGCATTCTCCGAGTCGTTGCACCTGTGGAGGGAATGCGACCTGCTGACCGAAGAAGGCGACTACGGCGAGCGGCGCCTGACGCTGACAAGCGCCGGAACCTCGGCCGTGCTGACTCACCTGCGCCTGAAGGCGGCAGGCCCGCGGCACCAGCCCTTCTGAGCCGGCAGCGGCAGTGACGAGATGACAGCCGGACTCATCGCAGGACTCGGGATTGTCGTCGCGCTCATCGTCTTGAATGGCGTGTACGTGGCAGGCGAGTTCTGCTTGCTCGCCGTGGACACCTCGCAGGTCGACGTTCTGGCCGGCCAAGGTCAGCGACGAGCCCGCGGCGTACGGTCGCTGCTGCGGCGTCTCAACTTCCATCTCGCCGGCGCCCAGCTCGGCATCACGCTCACGTCGCTGGTGCTCGGCATCATCGCCGAAGACACCGTGGGCCGGCTGATCGAATGGGCGCTAGGCGGCTGGGGCTCCTCGCTGGCATCGGCCGGAGTGGTCGCCGTGGTGGCGATCGCGCTCGCCGCGGCCTGCCAGATGGTGTTCGGTGAGCTGCTCCCGAAGAACCTGGCCGTGTCGCGGCCGCTGGGAACTGCTCTGTCGCTGGCGCCGGTGCTGCGCCTCTACGGGACCATCGCCGCGCCCCTCACGCTGCTGTTCAACGGCATCGCCAACGCCACTGTGCGCGGGCTCGGCCTCGAGCCCACCGAAGAGCTCCGCATCGTGCGCACCCGCGACGAGCTGGAGTATGTGGTGCGCTCGTCGCGCCGCAGGACGCTCAGCGACGCCCAGGCCGATCTGCTGGTGCGGACACTGCGCCTGGGTCGCAAGGACGCTGCCGACGCACTCACACCGCGCACCTCGATGTCGGCCGTGAGCGCGGCAGCCACGCTGGGAGAGCTGGTGGAGATGGCGCGCACCAGCGGGCATTCAAGGTTCCCGGTCCTCGGCGCAAGCTCTGACGACGTGCTCGGCATAGCTGAAGTCCGCGATGTGTTCAGCATCGATGCCGCCGAGCGCAACGGCACACTCGTGGCGTCGATCATGCGGCCCGTCGTAGCGGTGGCCGAGAGTCGCAAACTCGATGGCGTCCTCGCCGACATGGCAGCGTCCGACTGCCGGCTGTGCGTGGTGGTGGACGAGCACGGCGGCACTGCCGGGATTCTCACCCGCGAGGACATTGCCGAGGAACTCGTGGGCGACATCGCCGACGAGTTCGACGAGCCCGCTGTGCTCACCGTTCGCCGGCCGGGCCAACCGGTGACGCTTGCCGGCACAGCCACGCTCGACGAGGTGGAGGAGGCCGCAGGCCTGACAGTGCCAGCAGGGCCCTACGAGACGTTGGCGGGCTTCGTGCTGGAACGTCTGGGAGAGATCCCCTCCGTGGGAGCGGTGGCCACATGGAACGGCTGGCGGCTCGAGGTCACGCAGACCGATGGGCTCCGCGTGGCCGAGGTGCGCATCGGCCCCCCTGAGGTGGCCGAAGACGGCCGTGATGCGGAGGCCGACTCATCATGACCACGCTGGCCATTGCGGTGGGTCTGGTGCTCATCGTGTTCAACGGCGCCTTCGTCGCCATCGAGTTCGGCCTCATCGGCGCGAAGCGCGCCGTGGTGGACGGGGCCGCAGCGACCGGCAGGCGATCGGCCCTCGCGGCTCAGCGCATGCAATCCGATGTGCTGACCACGCTCGGGGGAGCGCAGTTGGGCATCACCCTGTGCTCGCTGGCAGTCGGCCGCCTCACAGAGCCAGCCATCGCCAAGCTCATCGAGCGGGCAGTGCACGGCATCGTCGAGATCCCCGACGCGGTGCTCCACGCCATCGGCTTCGGCATCGGGCTGGGCATCGTGACAGTGCTGCACATGGTGTTCGGCGAGATGGTGCCCAAGAACCTGGCGCTCATCGGGCCCGAGCGCACCCTGCTGGTGCTGGCTCGGCCCATGGCTGCCTACCTGTACGTCGCCCGCCCCATCGCTCGTGCGCTGCAATGGGTAGCGAATGGCATGACCCGCATGCTGCGTGTCGAGCCGACCTCGGAACTGGCCGATGTGGCGACGCCTGCCGAGCTGACGCTCATGGCACGCGACTCGCTGGCCGAGGGCCACATTGCGCCTACCGACGTGGCTCTGCTCGAACGGGCGATGCGCTTCGAAGCGACCACCCTCAGCGAGGTCATGGCACCGGCGGGGGAAGTCGCGGCTGCGCGTCTCGCCGATGGGATCGCCACGGTCGAGCAACAGTTCGCCCGGACGGGTCACTCGCGGCTGGTCGTGCTCGGCAGCGGTCCCGACGATGTGCGGGGCATGCTGCACAGCAGCGATCTGGCAGCGTTCGCCGAGCGTGGCGCTGCAGATCTGGCTGAGGCCGACCGGGTGATCGCTGCGACCCATCCCGCAGGCCGCGGCCTCGTGCGCCGGATGCTCCGGTTCGGCCCCGACGTGGCGCTGGATGAGGCGCTGCGCCGCATGCAGCGTGCGCGCATCCACCTCGCTGTCGTCGCCGACGCCGAAGGGCGCACGCTCGGGGTCGTTGCGCTCGACGATCTGCTGCGCAGCCTCATCGGCGGCCCCGACGCCAGCGTTGCGGAGCAATCCGCCACGGCCGGCGGGCCTGGGAGTGGCACACTCCCTTCTGACTAGGCCCTGCTGGTTAGGCTTCAACGCTCGTTGCGAGGCCCCGTGCGGCCGAGGCCACACATCATGACTTGGATCGACAAAGCGCTCGACGGCTGTTCCCCGCAGGTCGTGATCAACGATTCCAAGACGCCCAGCGGACGTGCGCACGTCGGTTCGCTGCGCGGCGTGCTGATCCATGACGCGTTGGCCCGGGTGGCGCGTGAGCGTGGCCTGGAGGCCGCGTTCATGTACGGCTGCGACGACATGGATGCGGTCGACGAGATCCCGCACGGCACCGGTGAGCAGTTCGTGGAGCACCTCGGCAAGCCGCTGTGGGCGGCCCCGGCGCCCGAGGGCCTTCGAGGCGAATCGATGGCAGAGGCGTACTTCGGCGAGTTCACCGGGAAGTGGTTCGATGCCGCTGATCCGCCGGCCGATGACGCCCCCGGGCCGTTTGACACGCTCGGCGTCGAGGCCGAGTTCTACCGAATGAGCGACGTCTACCGGTCTGGCCGGCTCGACGGCATCATCGACACGTTCCTGCGAGCCGCGGCCGACGTGCGGCAGATCTACCTCAGGCTCAGCGGGGCGGAGCGTTCTGACGACTGGCTGCCGTTCCAGCCGATCTGCGAGCGGTGCGGGCGCATCGGCACCACCTACGCCACCGACTACGACGGTGAATCCGTGGCGTACGAGTGCAGGCCCGACTTGGTGGGCTGGGCGGAGGGCTGCGGGCACCGCGGCCTCATCAGCCCGTTCGGCGGCAACGGCAAGCTGCCGTGGAAGCTGGAGTGGGCCGCCAAGTGGAAGCTCTTCGGCGTCTCGATCGAGGGCGCCGGCAAGGACCACATGGCTGCCAGCGGGTCACACGAGGTGTCGTCCGCGCTCGCCCGCCAAGTGCTCGGCTGCCCGGTGCCCGTTCCCGTGCCGTACGAGTTCTTCACGCTCGGCGGCGTCAAGATGAGCTCGTCGCGGGGCATCGGCATGACCTCGTCGGACCTGGTCGAGATGCTGCCGCCCCAACTGCTGCGCTATCTCGTGCTGCGAACCCAGCCACGGCGCTCCATCAACTTCGACCTCGACGTGCCCAGTCTCACCAAGGCATTTGTGGAGTATGAGCGGCTCTGGCGATCCGCCGCCGGCAGCGACGTTCGGCCCAACGACAGCCAGCTCTACTCGGTCACCCGCGCATCGCCGGCCGCGGATGTGCCGCTGGCACCCGAGTTCAGCCCGCCGTTCGACTCGGTGCTGAGTCTCGCCCAGCAGCCGCACAGGCAGCTCGCGGAGCACGTCTCATCCCTCGGTGTCGAGCTGTCTGACGCCGATTCGGAATGGCTGGCTCGCAAGGAGGCCACCGCCCGCCGGCTGATGGCGAGCAGCCCCGACCTAGCGGGCGTGGTCAAGATGCTCGATGCATCCGAAGCCGCACAGCAGCGCGGCGGACTGGACGAACGTCAGCGCAATTTCCTCGAACACTGCTCGCAGCGACTGAAGAATCTGCCCGAGTGGGATTCCGGAGCCATCCAGGATGCGCTCTTCGAAGCGGCCCGCGATGTCGGCATCGATCCACGCTCCGACGCCGCAGTCGTGTTCGGAGCTCTCTATCGGGTGCTCTTCGGATCCGAGACCGGGCCGAGGGCAGGCAGCTACCTGGCATTCCTGGGCAGGCACGAGACCTTGACCCGGCTCGGCTAGTCAGCACTCGTCAGACAGCGGCCGCGCAATTCGATGGCCGCCGTACGCGGGTGGGGTTAGAGTGGCGCTTGGTCCCCGCAACCGTGTGGATCGACGAGAAGGAAGTGCCCCGGACGGGAGTCGAACCCGTAACCATTGCCTTGGCACGACAACGCTCTTTCCATTTGAGCTACCGGGGCCAGCCGGTCACTCGCTAGTTGGGTGACCGGCTCTTCTCACCCTACGGCGTTGTCACCACAACATACGAAAGTTAATTTTGTGATCTCTCGCTGCATTTCAGATGCAGCGAAGACCGGCCACGAAGTGTGGCAATATTCGGCGCTTCGGGCCTACGTGAGCGTGCGGCGTCAGGCGCCCATGGCGTGGTAGCCGCCGTCGACGTGCACGATCTCGCCGGTGGTGCCGCCGAACCAGTCCGACATCAGTGCGAGGGTGCTGCGGGCCACGGCCTCGCTGTCGGTGATGTCCCAGCCCAGCGGCGCCCGCTGCGTCCATGCGTCTTCGAATTCGGCAAAGCCGGGAATGGACTTGGCCGCCATGGTGCGGATGGGTCCTGCCGAGATCAGGTTCACCCGGATGCCCTGCGGCCCCAGCGACTTGGCCAGGTAGCGCGCCGCCGATTCGAAGGCCGCCTTGGCCACGCCCATCCAGTCGTAGACCGGCCAGGCCACGCTGGCATCGAACGTGAGCCCGACTACTGAGCCCTTCGCTTCGGCCAGCAATGGGGCCATCGGCGAGGTGAGCCCCGCGAGGCTGTAGGCCGAGATGTGGACTGCGCTGGCCACGTCGTCCCACGGGGCATGCAGGAAGTTGCCGCCCAGGCAGCTCTCAGGGGCGAAGCCGATGGCATGCAGCAGGCCGTCGAGCCGGCCCCATCGCTGCTGGAGATCGGCTCGCACGGCCTCGATCTCGTCGGGCGAGGTGACATCGCACGGCAGCACGTCGGCAGGTTCGGGCAGCTTGCGGGCCGTGCGCTCGGTGAGCCGCAGCCCCCTGCCGGCGCCGGTCAGCACCACCTCGGCGCCGTGCTCCTGCGCCAGGCGGGCCACGTTGAATGCCAGCGAGGCGTCGGTGAGCACGCCGGTGATGAGGAACTTCTTGCCTTCCACGATTCCGCTGCCTGCCATCTGCCCGCCTCCGCCTGGGGTTCCTGCGCTGCTGCTGGCAGCAGCGTTCATCGCCGGACGCTACCGCTGCGCCACCAGACGAGAGCCGGCCGGTCATATTGCTGCGGGGCGCACTCGGCCGTACCGTGAGCGCCGTGCCAGCAGATGCAACCCCAAACGGGGCCGCTGACGGGGTCGCAGCAGCGAGTCCCGCAAGCAGCGCCGAACCCACCCGGATCGGCATCATCGGCGGCACCGGGCCGGCAGGAGCCGCATTGGCAGCCCGGCTGGCCGACATCGGCTGTGAGGTCACGCTGGGCTCGCGTTCGAAGTACCGGTCGATGGAAGTGGTGGACAGCATCGTGGATCGGTGGCCCGACCGCCGCCTGCGCATCCATCCCGGCGCCAACAGCCTCGCTGCCACCGAGCCCACGGTGGTGATCGCCACGCCGTGGGACGCGGCGGCCATCACGGCACGGGACGTGGCTGAGCACCTGCGCGGCAAGGTGGTGGCAACCATGTCCAACGCGCTCGCCCGCGTCGACGACGAGTTCGTGCCGCTTATCCCGCCGAGAGGCTCCGTTGCAGCCTCGGTGCAGGCCACCCTGCCCGACTCGCGGGTTGCGGCAGCCCTCCAGCACGTGCCCGCGACCGAGCTCGGCAATCTCGACGAGCCGGTCCACGGCGACATCCTCATCTGCAGCGACCATCGCGAGGCCACCTGGCACATCGCCGAGATCGTCGACCGCATGCCCGGCGCACGAGCACTCGACTGCGGCAACCTGTCCAACGCCACCGCCATCGAAGCGTTCACCGCTGTGCTGATGCAGCTCAACACCCGGTACCGCACGCGGGTTGCGCTCCGCCTCGTGGGGCTGGATCACGTGCCGATCAGCGTGCTGGGCGGCGGGCCGAGCGGCACCGAAGCCGCCCAGCCGTCCGCTGAGACCGTTCCCGACTGAACCGGTCCGGCCGATCCGATGAGCCGGGCTCTGCAAGCAGAGCGATGAAGCTGTACGAAACCCAGCAGCGAGCCGTCGTGCCGCTCGACGCCGAGGCTGGCAGCACCGTGCGGATGTACGTATGCGGCATCACGCCCTATGACGCCACCCACGTAGGCCACGCAGCGACGTTCCTGGCCTATGACGTGCTCCAACGCCGATTGCGAGACCTGGGATGCCACACCCGCTGCGTGCGCAACATCACCGATGTCGACGACGACCTGCTGTCACGGGCGCGTGCCATGGGCGTGCACTACCTGGACCTGGCGGCGGGATCGTTGGTTGCATTCGACGCAGACATGGCGGCGCTGGGCCTGCTGCCCGTCGACGCTGAGCCCCGAGCGACATCGGCAATCGCTGACATCCGGCGACTGATCGGACGGCTGCTGCGCAGCGGCCACGCCTATCGCATGAGCGACAACGTGTACTTCGACGTCTCAGCCGCACAGAGCTTCGGCGAGCTGAGCGGCCTCGATGCCGCCGAGATGGTGGAGCTGGCGCGCAGCCGTGGCGGCCGGCCCGACGACCCCGACAAGCGCAACCCGCTCGATTTCGTGCTCTGGCAGCGTTCGGCGCCAGGTGAGCCAGAGTGGTCCTCCGCGTGGGGCCTCGGTCGCCCGGGATGGCACGTGGAGTGTTCGGCACTGGCGCTGGAGCATCTCGGCGAGACAGTCGATGTGCACGGCGGCGGCAGCGACCTGGTGTTCCCGCACCACGAGTGCTCGCGGGCGCAGTCGGAGGCCGCAACCGGGCGTCCGTTCGTGCGCCACTGGATGCACACGTCGATGGTGCGGCACGGCGGCGTCAAGATGTCCAAGTCGGCGGGCAACTTGGCATTCGTGGCCGACCTGCGGGAGCGTTGGGAGCCCATGGCGGTGCGTCTGGCGCTGCTGGGCGCGCACTACCGGTCAGATTGGGACTGGTCGGAGGAACGGGTGGCCGACGCAGCCCGCCGTCTCGAACGCTGGCGTGCCGCGGGCCGAGGCGACGGCGCGCTGGCACGGGTGCGCGAACGCCTCGACGACGACCTCGACACACCGGGTGCCCTCGCCGCAATCGACACTGCCGCGGATGCCGGCGAGCCGGTCAGCGACTCAGCGGCCCTGCTGGGCGTGGTCCTATAGGACGCGCGAGAGCGCAGGTAGCGTTGGACTCGATGGCCGAGCCAGACGAACTTGGCGAGGTACGCGACGAGCTTCCGGAGGACTTGGACCGAGGATTTGTCGGCGCGTACAAGTTCCCCGACAATTCGCGGCGCAAGATCACCGGAGCGCTGTGCTTTGCGGTGGGCGTCTGGGCTGCGACGGCAGCGGTCGCATTGGGCGGCGATGCGGTGCTGCTCAACACCGGGGTGGCCACCGGCGGCGTGCTGCTTGCTCTCGTCGGCATCTACCAATTCGCCGCGGGTCGCCGGTTTGCGGTCAACGAGAACGAGGCGCTGGTTGCCGCCGTTGCTGATGTCGGTTTCGCTGTGGGGCATGCCAGTGCCCAGCTGGGCTGGCGCGGCTGGATGAGCCGCCCCACATGGCGCGTGCTCGTCTATTCGGCGGAGGATCCGCCCGACACGCGAGGCTTGGTGATGGTGGACGCGCTGAACGGCGCTGTGCTGGAGAAGTGGGTCGAAGACAATCCCGAGACCTGGATCGAGACGGCCTCGGACCCTGATGCTGCCGACGAGGATGAGGCCGCTGCCGACGAGGATGAGGCCGCTCCCGACGAGGATCAGGCCGGCATCGAGACCAGCGCGACAACGGCACCCGGCGACAGGGGCTGACGGTGTTCGACGGCAGGTTCCGCAAGGGCGTCGACAGCGTCACCGCGCCGATCGGGCGGTGCCTTGCAGCGATCGGCTTGAGCGCGGATGTGCTCACCGGGTTCGGCTTGGTGATGTCGGCCGCCAGTGCCGTCGCCATCGGCGCCGGCCAGCTCGTGCTGGGCACCGTGCTGCTGGTGGCTACGGCGCTGTCCGACCTCCTCGACGGACCGGTCGCCGCCGCTCGGGGCACGTCGTCGAGCCGGGGTGCCTTCTTCGACTCGACGGCAGACCGGGTGACAGACGGCCTGCTGCTCGGCGGCATCGCGTGGTATCTCGCGGGCGAGCACGGCGCGCAGTGGGCGGTGCTGCCGATGGCAGTGCTCGGCGTCAGCGCAGTGATCTCCTACGAGCGCGCCAAGGCCGAGTTGCTCGGCTTCGAGGCCAAGGGCGGGCTGATGGAGCGTGCCGAGCGGACCGTGGTGCTCGCCGTCGCGGTCGCCTTCGAAGTGCTGCTCATCCCGTTGCTCTGGGTGCTGCTGGCGCTGTCTGTGGTGACTGCGGTGATGCGCTTCGTGAAGGTGTGGCGCCAGGCCAGCGCACGTATGTCGCAGTGAATGCAGTGCCGCTTCGATGGCGCGTGCGCGACCTCGCTCGCCGCCTGCGAGGGGGCGACAGGGCTCGCCGCCTGGGAGGGCGGGACAGGGCCATAGTGCTGGGGTACCAGGTGGGGGCGTCAGCCGCCCGGCTGGCTCCGCTGTGGCTCACCGAGCATGTGGCCAAGCTGGCCGGCCCGGTACTCGCCCGGCTGATGCGTGCCAAAGCGGCGATGGTCCGGCGGCACCAGGCCCGTGCACAGCGCTGGATTACCGACCACGCCAGCAGCCCCCAGTCGGCCCCGGCATCCGTCCCCGAATCCGTCACAGCAGCGCCTCCAGCGCCCGCCCCGGAGTCGGCTGCAGACTTCCCGGGCGATCTCCACCGTGCGACCGTGGCGGCGTTCAGCTCCTATGCGCGGTACTGGCTGGAGTCGTTCCGCCTGCCTGCACTGAGCGAACTCACCTTGGACCGGGGCATCGACGTGCCGGCCTATCGCCATGTGGAGGAGGCCCTCGAACGCGGAAACGGAGTGATCTTGGCGCTCCCGCACCTGGGCGGTTGGGAGTGGGCCGGGTTCTGGATGGCGACGGTCAATCGACTGCCGATCACCGTGGTGGTGGAGCCACTCGATCCGCCGGAGCTGTTCGAGTGGTTCGCCGAATTCCGTGAACGACTGGGCATGCGAGTCGTGCCGCTGGGGCCGAACGCCGGGCGCGAGGTGCTCGGCGCACTGCGTCGGAACGAGATCGTCTGCCTGCTGTGCGACCGTGACCTCACCAGCGACGGCATCGAGGTGACCTTCGGAGACGAGCGAACGACGTTGCCGGCGGGTCCGGCAATGCTGGCGTTGCGGTCAGGCGCTGCCTTGCTGCCGACTGCCGTGTATTTCCGCCCCAGGGGCAGACACCTGGGCACGGTCCGGCCGCCGATCGATGTCACCCGGCACGGGCGTCTGCGCGACGACGTGGCCGCGGTCACGCAACGGCTCGCCGACGAGCTGGTCACGCTGATCGCCGCAGAACCGCACCAGTGGCACCTCTTCGGCCCCAACTGGCCATCAGATCGAGCCGTGGCTAAAGCCCCCTGACCAGCGACTTTGTTAGTTGGCAGCCTCGTGCAGGGCGGCCAGTTGTGCGACGGTCTGGCTGACCAGACGGCGGTCGCGTGGCGAGCAAGCAGCGATCTGCGCTTCGACACCGTCGAGCGCGGCGAGGAACGAGAACCTAGTGATCATGTGGTTGAGCCAATGCTGGGGTTCCGCGGGCTGGGTGAGCAGGCCGATGTCTTCGGAGGGCAATCGGCTGGTGTCGAAGTTGTCGAGGAGATCGGCAGGCTCGAACGGTGCATTCCCGAGCTTGTCGTCAACTGTGTCGTGCCAAGCCTTGAGGACAAGAAGGCGACGGACAAGCGACTCATCGAAGGTGGCTTGACCGTACCAGTAGAGGTCGTACAGGTCGCGAACTTTCGCGCGCCGCCGCCATGCGGCAAGTTTCTCGGCGATCGCTTCTTCGAGGGTGGGTGTGGGGATGGCGGGCATGTCGAACTCGTACCCGCTGTGGACCGGAAGAGCGACGGGAGTCAGCTCTTCGGCCGGGAGCCAGAGGGGCCGAGCGGAAACCTCGATGCGGGAGGCGATGGCGGGACGGCCCAGGGGGGGTGTCGATTTCGAGGTGCCCGCGCATCGGACCACGCTCGCCGATTCGAAAGGCGACATCGTGGGTCGTGGCATTGTCGAGCGTGTCGAGGACGAGCGCGGCTGTTTCTGCGTCGGGAGCGGCGAAGTCGAGATCCGTGGAGAAGCGTCCGGCATTGCCGGCCCGCAGCTTGCGTAGCGAAGTTCCACCCTTGAGCACGACGCCGAAGCCGAAGATGCCCTGCTCGTGAAGGTAGTGAAGGGCGTAGTCTTGGGCGACATCCAGCAATGCTGGCGCTGCCATGCCAGCGCGGCCCATGTGGTGACGGGCGAGGAAGCCTTCAGTGATCATCGCTGGGGGAGGTAGGCGTCGTAGACCTTCCACTCGGGGTCCCAAGTGCCTTGGCCGTCCCGCGGCCCGAGATAAGTGACGCCGTGGGCGGAGGGAAGCGTGCGCTTGATGGCGTCGGCGATGTCGTGGCGCTGAGACCAGCGGGCGACGTGACCGAGGCGAGCGAGGGCAGCAGTCGAGCGTCCTTCGGCTTCGGCCAGCACATCGTCCAAGTCAGCCGCGTGCATGGTCTCGGCCAGCCACCCGTCGGCGTTTGCCCAGTTGTGCTGCCGGGCAGGATTGGCGGTGATGGCGACGACAATGGTCGCGGCTTGCCACACCGGAAGGCCGTCTCGGTCGACGGTGGGCACACGCCAGTCGAACGCAGCGGAGCGCGCTTCGCAGAGCGCCCGCGGCGGGCGCCAGCCCGGCTGATGCGCGTAGGTGTGGCGGCTGGGCGGATGCATCGAGTAGCCGAGTTCCCACACAGCGGACGCGAACGCTACGGCGACGCGGGCGCCGGGCTGGCGCTGCAACAACGCCCGTAGTTCGATCCAGGGATCACCTGACCCGACCCCTGCTGCACGCGCAGCAGGGGCGAACTCCCATGCGTGTCGCGCGCGTATCGGGACGAGCCATCCCGCTCGAGTGAGTCGGTCGGCGGCTGCACGTGTGTCCAAGTGCGATCCCGTCCGGCGGATGATGTCCTGGAGCAACGCAGCCGTGACAATTTGAGGCTGGTGCAATTCGAGGTCTTGCAAAATGGCCGCAAGGCTGCGAGGCACATGTCGTGCTGTCAATTGAACATCTTTCACATACATATAATACGCATTGTGCGTGCTGTTGACAACAGATCCTCGAATGGAGGAACCGTCGAAACGCTTCGGAATGTCCGCAACGTCAATGCCCCGAACGGGGAAGCGAGCCACGATCGGTCTTGTTGCGGCGTCTGTGCCGCGCCTAGCGTCGCGTTCGACAGTGAGTATTCCCGCGCGGATCGCTGGCGAGGTTCGCCCGATCTGATGCGCCCATCTGATGCAACCGCCCCTTCGACAGTGAGGAACGGCTGAGTGAGAATCGGGATCATCTCGCCGTACAGCCTGACCAGCGCCGGCGGCGTCCAGGTACAAGTGCTGGGTCTGGCCCGTGCGCTCGCAGCGAACGGTCACGACACTAGGGTGCTCGCGCCCTGTGACGGCGCTCCGCCCCAGACCGGTGTGACGCCGCTTGGCGCAAGCATCCCCACGTTCGCGAACGGGTCGGTCGCCCCGATTGCTCCCGACTTCGCCTGCACGCTGCGCACCGTGCGGGCGCTGCGCGACGAAGCATTCGACGTTGTGCACCTGCACGAGCCGCTGTGTCCGGGGCCCACGCAGACGGCGCTCTTCCTGAACTCGACGCCCATCGTGGGGACCTGGCACGCAGCAGGGGGCAGCCTCGCCTACCTCGTGCCGGGAACACGGTGGCTGGCGTCACGTATCGACGTTCGGGCCGCAGTCTCGGCTGATGCCGCCGAGATGGCCCGCAACGGCGTGGGCGGCGATTACGAACTCGTCTTCAACGGCGTCGAGCTCGACCACTTCGACTACGCAGCTCCCAAGCGCAACGAAGCGCCCACCATCGCCTACATCGGCCGCCACGAGCCGCGCAAGGGCCTCACCGTGCTGCTTGAGGCAATGTCACGGCTGCCCGAAGGCATTCGGCTGTGGGTGATGTCGCGCGGCCCGCAGACCGAGGAGCTGCAGCGCCGGCACCAGCGCGACACCCGCATCGAATGGCTGGGACGGGTGAGCGAGGCCGAGAAGCTGGCGCGCATCAAAGGCGCCGACGTGCTGTGCGTGCCGTCACTGCATGGCGAGAGCTTCGGCGTGGTGCTGCTGGAGGCGATGGCGGCGCGCACGCCAGTGGTGGCGAGCGACCTGCCCGGCTATCGCAATGTCGTCAGCATCGGCGACGAAGCCGTGCTCGTGGCCCCCGGCGACCCGAAGGCGCTCGCGAAGGCGCTCATCGGCGTGCTCACGCGTCCCGAGCGGGCGGCCGATCTGGTCGCAGCGGGCCGTCAGCGCGCCGAGCAGTTCTCGATGGCCCGCCTGGCAGACATCTACGCCGACATGTACGAGCGGGCCATCTCCCAACGCGCTGCCGCCAAGAGCTGAACGATCGGCCGACACAGCGGCCCGGCGAGCCCGATCGTGGCCTGCGACTGGATACGGCGGTAGAGGGCGTCGGTTCGCCGCGACGGCTGTGGGGCTGGAAGGTGGGGCGGGGGAGCGGGGGCGGTTGAATGCTGCGGGTGGACCCGCTGTTCGCCATCTATCGCCGTCGAGCCGACAAGCTGCTCGCGGAGTTCTGGGCCGTCCATCTCGTGGCGGCGGCGATCGTCGGCGTGCTCGTGGCGCTGCTCACCGGGCTCGGCTGGTGGGCGCTGCCGATTGCGCTCGCTGCGGCCTGCGCGCTCGCTGCCGCCGAACTGGCTGTGGGGGAGCAACGCCTGCGCCGAGCGCTCCTCGGGGCAGGCAAGGGGCCGGGCGGTGCGAGCAGCCGTTCTGGCCTGGAGAGCGGGGCCGGCTCAGGGCCAAGCGATGCGGGCGGCCAGCCTCGCCTGGAGAACGTCGTCGACGGCGTCTGTCTGCTCGTGGGGGTTCCGGTGCCGGCGCTCGCTGTGGCGCCGACCGCAGCCGCGAATGCCACGGCGTTCGGTCGGCGGCTGGATCGCTCCACCCTCGTCGTCACCCAGGGATTGCTCGACACGCTGAATCGCATCGAGCTGGAGGCCGTGGTCGCGCGGCTGCTGACGCAGATTCGGGACGGGCGGGCGGCCTACCTGAGCACCGCCGTGACCACGGTGGGGCTTCCGGCGCTGCTGTGGCCGGCCCTCTGGCCGCTGGTGCAGGCTCGCACCGAGCGCGAGGCCAGCACCGGCAGCGACTTCGACGACGACGCAGAAGCCGTGCGGCTGACCCGCTACCCGCCCGGTCTTGCCGATGCGCTCGAGACGATGTCGGCGGCCGGCATGAGCACTGATGCGCCGAGGGTGACCTGGCCGCTGTGGCTGGTCGATCCGCGGGCCGACGCTGCCGTTGCTCCCGACAGCCTGCCCGACTACCGGGCAGATCTCGAGACGCGGGTTGCGGTGCTGCGCGAATTCTGACCAGCACCTCTGGGGTACCTCTGGGGCAGCACTGGGGCCGTTCCCTACACTGAGCGCATGAATTCAGGTGACGGAGCGTCTCATCTGGTCGGAACGGTGCGGGTCAAGCGCGGGCTTGCCGACATGCTCAGGGGCGGCGTCATCATGGATGTCGTCACACCCGAGCAGGCCAAGATCGCGGAGGATGCCGGGGCGGTCGCCGTCATGGCGCTCGAACGCGTGCCGGCCGACATTCGCCGTGACGGCGGTGTGGCCCGCATGAGCGACCCGGCGATGATCGAGGGCATCCAGGCGGCAGTAACGATCCCGGTCATGGCCAAAGCCCGCATCGGCCACTTCGGCGAGGCCCAGGTGCTCGAATCCCTCGATGTCGACTACATCGACGAGTCTGAGGTGCTGACGCCCGCAGACGAGGCGCATCACATCGACAAGTGGGCGTTCACCGTCCCGTTCGTGTGCGGCGCAACGAACCTGGGCGAGGCGCTGCGGCGTATCTCCGAGGGTGCCTGCATGATTCGCTCGAAGGGCGAGGCCGGCACCGGCAACATCGTCGAGGCCGTGCGTCACCTGAGGGCCATCACCGGCGACATCCGCAAGATCACCCAGGCCGATGCCGCCGAGCTGTTCGACTGGGCGAAGCAGCTGCAGTCGCCGCTCGGCTTGGTGCAGGAGATCGCCGAGACCGGACGCCTGCCGGTGCCGCTGTTCTGCGCCGGCGGCATCGCGACACCGGCCGACGCATCACTGGTGATGCAACTCGGCGCCGAGGCAGTGTTCGTGGGCTCGGGCATCTTCAAGAGCGAAGACCCTGGGCCGAGGGCCGAGGCGATCGTCGAGGCCACCACGCACTACCGCGATCCATCGGTGGTGGCCAAGGTCAGCCGGGGTCTCGGCAGCGCCATGCCAGGCCTCGAGATGGAAGGTCTCGAGACCAAGCTCGCCGACCGCGGCTGGTAGGAGGCTGAGCCGAGCGGCCCGCGGGCCTCACCTCAGGAGCGTGGCGAATATGTGCGGGGCGGCGCGACGTCGGAGCATCACGCGGTGACCGCAAGCGGCGACCCGCCGCTGGTCGGTGTCGTGGCATTGCAAGGTGCTGCGGCCGAGCATGTGGCCGCCTTCCGGCGTCTCGGCGCGCTGGCAGTCGAGGTACGCACGCCCGGTGATCTCGACGGCGTCGGCGCGGTGGCGCTCCCGGGCGGAGAATCGACCACCATGTCGCACCTGCTCGGCACGAGCGGGCTGTTCGAGCCGCTGGCTGAGCGCCTGGCCGGCGGCATGCCAGCCTTCGGCACCTGCGCCGGCATGATCCTGCTGGCCGCTGAGGTGCTCGACGGGCGACCCGATCAGCGCTGCTTCGGCGCCATCGACATCTCGGTGCGCCGCAATGCATTCGGCCGTCAAGTCGCCAGCTTCGAGGCCGACCTCGACACCGAAGGTCTCGACGAGCCGTTCGAGGCTGTGTTCATCCGGGCGCCTTGGGTGGAGCGAATCGGCAGCAGCGTGAAGGTGCTCGCAACGGTGTCACCCAGATCGACCCTCCAAGACGCATCAGCGACGCTGGCGGAAGGCCCCGATGGGCTGAAGTATCACCGCTCAGTTCCCGTGCTGTGCCGATCCGGGCCGATCCTCGTATCGAGCTTCCACCCGGAGCTGACGGCGGATGACCGTATCCACCAGATCTTCCTGGAGATGGTCGGCGCATCCGTGGCTCGCTGAGCGTCCGACTTCAGCAGCCGCTCACAGTCGGGGCAACGGACGGGTGGGCACAGCAAGGCTGCGAGTGCGCAGCCGTCGCTATTGATGCGGTGGAGCGAATGCAGCAAGAATGCGCTCGATCAGAGCATCCCACCCTTCTTCTTCCCGGCCTATACGCCTCAGGGCATGGGCACCGAGCGCGAGCGCTTGGCAGAGAAGCACGATCGAGTCCGTGGCGAGCGCCGAGTCGACCAGACCCCGTCTCTTGGCTTCGTCGATGATCGCGGCAGCAGCATCGGTATCGAAGACACCCAAGAGGGTGTCGTCGCCGTGAGCGCGTCCCGCCACGCAGTGCGACCCCCCGGTCAGGGTGGCGAGTTGTTGCATGAGGTCTTCGTGCCCGTCGAAGGCACCACTGAAATCGTCGGAAATTTGGGCAGGATCCGA
Source organism: Acidimicrobiia bacterium (assembly GCA_022827265.1). Lineage (GTDB taxonomy): Bacteria > Actinomycetota > Acidimicrobiia > Acidimicrobiales > Poriferisodalaceae > Poriferisodalis. The sequence goes on from JAJDTF010000131.1 coordinate 55,158, forward strand.
TGTCGAGGGCATGCGACGAAATCATAGTCACAATTACAATGGACTCAACTCGCCGACCGCAGACTGAGACGGCTCACTGGGCAGCCACAAATTGGCAGTCAGCGCTAATGAAATGAGTAGCCGACGGCAGTCAGCCTTCGAGTCGAGGATCAGTCTCCAGTGGGGCCCAACTGGCCATGACACGCTTGACCAGATCATCCCAATGCGGGGCAATCTCGCTGATGGTGCGATCTCCTGACAACGTGAGGGCGAGTTGAACGCCGATGTCGAGAGCTTGGTAGCACAGCACCATGACTTCTGTGGGCAGGTCACCATCGAGGATGCCTGCTGCTTTGCATTCGGTCACGATCGCCGAAAGGCCCTCAGCCTCTGCATTGAGCGCTTGTGCTATGCAAGCCTTCAGTGCGCTGTCGCGCCTGGCGACGACGCATGCCTCCAAGAGCAGGCTCTTGGCCGCATTCTCGGCAGACTTCAGCAGATTGGTGCCGAACGAGGCCAAGGACATCTCTGAGGCACCCTCGCCAACTCTGACGTGGGCAGCGAGGTGCTTTGCCATAGCGTATTCAACGGCGGCAACGAAGAGTTCGCGCTTGTCACGCCAACGGGAATAGATGGCCCCGGTGGTCAGCTCGCTGCGCCGCGCGATGTCGGCAACTCTGGCAGCTTCAAAACCGCGCTCGCCGAACTCGACAACGGCCGCATCCAGCAGGCGCTGAGTCGTATCGGACGAATTGCGCTTGCCAGCGCCCGTATCGTCAGCAGCATTGGTCCAAGGCATAGGACATCGACCCTACCGCGTGGCTTCCCGGTGTCGCAGTTGTCGCAGCGGCGCGCCTCAACACCGCAGCACATGCCTTAGTTCCGCTGATCTCCGAACCGAACTGCCGCTTCCATCGAGTCGAACCGGCGCAGCACCTCTGTCTCGACTGCATGCACGGCGGCGTCGTCGGGACGGCGAGGCCGGGGCAGGTTCACCGGGATGTCGTCGAACACCACGCCACCGGGGCGCAGCATCAGAATGCGGTCAGCGAGCTCCACTGCCTCGCCTACATCGTGGGTCACGAACAGCGCTGTCTTGCGTGTATGTGCCCAGATGCGCTGCAGGTAGTCGCGCAGCGATCGCCCGGTGAGTGCGTCCATGTGGCTGAACGGCTCGTCCATCAGCAGGACATCTGGGTTCACCAAGAATGCCCGTGCAATCCCCACGCGCTGCTGCATGCCGGCTGAGAGCTGCGCGGGATACAGATGTGCTACATCGCTGAGGCCCACCATCGACAGGTAGAACTCGGCTTCGCGTTTGGACCGATCCGACTTGCGGTTCTGCACATACAGCATGTTGTCGAGCACGCTGCGCCACGGCAGCAGGCGCGGCTCTTGGAACACGTAGCCGACCTGAGCAGGCACGCCGTCTTGCACTACCCGCACAGCGCCGGCCGTCGGTTCCTCCACGCCCGCCACGATGTTGAGCAGCGTCGTCTTGCCGCTGCCGGAGGGACCGAGCACCGCTACGAACACGTTGCCGGTCACCGACATGGAGACCCCGCCCAGCGCTTGCACCTGCTGCGGGTACGTCGGCGTCGGCGGGTACACCTTGGTGAGATTCTCGATCAGGATGGTGGCCATTTCGTCCTTTCTCGGTCATGTGCATCAGCGAACGCGGAGACACGAGCCTTCATGCGATCTCGCCCTCTGCGAAGGTCAGAGTCGGCTGCTGCTGCCAGCGAGTCGATCGGTGCTCGAGACGCCGCAGGACGAGCCAGTCCAGCAGGGTGATGAACACGACGAACAGCAGAATCCACGCGACGAATCCTTCAAAACGCTGGGCGTCGTACCAGTGCTTGGCGCGCCATCCCACACCCGAGGCGGTGCCGAACCACTCCACGATCAGGAGGCTGTTCCAGCTCGTCATGAATGCGAGGCGCACTCCGGTCACAGCGTTCGACAGAGCGCCTCCTACCAGCAGATGCGTGGCGCGGCGCAGACGCGGCACACGGAACGCGTCGGACATCAGCGCTAGACCCGGGTCGAGCCCTCGGATTCCCGAGCTCAGGTTGACGGCCATGAACGGCACCGCTGTCAGAACCACGGCCACCACCGGAGCCGTCGAGCCGATGCCGAACCACAGCGATGCGGCGAACGCCCACACCACCGACGGCAGCACCAGCAGTACCAGCACGGTGTCGTTCAGCACCGAACGGAACCTGCGGGAACCGCCGATCAGCAGGCCGAGCAGTCCGCCGACCGGGATGCCGATGGCCAAGCCGATGGCATAGCGCTGCAAGCTGATGCTCAACGGTCCCCAGAATTCGCCCCGACTGACGCCGCCGTGCGAACCGCCGCCCAGTTCCACACCGAGGAACGAGACCACCTCGTCGATGCTGGGCACTCGCCCGTTGACCGAGTGGAGGTACTGCCACACGACCAGCAGGATCGCGACGGCCAAGGCGTTGACGAACCATGGTTTGCGCGTCCAATGCACCGCTTCGGCAGGCGAACCCTGAGGTGTTCCGGGTACTTGGCCGAACTCGGATGTTGTCGGCAGGTCGGTTGCATAGCTCATCGCGTCGACTCCGCGGTTGCCAGCGAGACATGCGCGCCGCCGAACGCTCGACGCTCGAGCTGTCGGAACACAAAGTTCTCGAAGATGAACATCAATCCGATGAACAACGCCGTCCAGGCCAGCAGGCCGCGGACGTCGTAGCTCTCGAAGCTGCGTTTGATCTGGAATCCGACGCCGTCCGATGATGCGAAGACCTCGGTAAGCAGGGTGATGCGCCACGCCAAGGCGAATGCTTGGCGCGCCCCGCCGATGACGGCGAGCACCGACGACGGCAGCAGCACCCCAGTGATGATCTGCGAGCGTGTGCGGCCGAACGACTCGCTCATGACAATGAGGCGCCGGTCTACTCTGGTGAGCCCTTGCGCGACGCTCGACATCACATATGGCGTGGCCACCAGCGCTGCGGTGAGCATCGGACCGAGGCCCGACGCTCCGAACAGGATCAGCGCGAGGATCGCGAGGGCGACGGTGGGAATGCTCACGAAGAAGCGCGTCAGGATGCCCAGCAGGCCCCGCCACCAAGCGCTGTAGGCGATCACCATGCCCAGCACGATGCTGGCCGAGAGCGCCATGGTGCAGCCGACGATGACTCGGAACAGGGACGCCCACAGCGTGGTGCCGAAACCGTCGCCGGTCACCACCTGCCACACCTCGGCGGCAACAGTGTGCGGCGGCGGCAGTTGCTGGGTGCCCAGCACGGCACCGGAGAACACGTACCACACGCCGATGAATGCCATCCAGCCGATAACCACGCCGGCGCGCAGGCCCCACCGGCCCATGACCGAGCGGCGTATCTCCCGAGCCGAGAGATCGGCGACAGCATCCGGGGTGACCGAGGTGTCGTAGGCCACGGCTACTGACCTCCTGCCGGTGTAGGGCGGTTGGTGATGATCGACGGTGCCCGGGCGTCTGCCGGCAGATATCCGCCCGCCTTGAGCTGCGCAACGGCGTCTTGGTAGGTGTCAGCGTCGGCTTCGGTGAGATACACGGTTGGGGCGATCCAGTTGTTGCGAGTCACGTAGTGCGTCAGCCAGTCGACGTGTTCCTGGGTCTGCAAGGACAAGAACTCGGGATAGGCGGCGATGATTTCGGGATAGCTCGTATGCCAGTGCGCAAGGGCTGTCTCCCACAGGTCCAGGAAGGCGCTTGTCTCCTGCGGATGGGCGCGGTGCCACTCGCGTTCCACGAGGAACACCTTGCCGAGCAGAAGCTGGCTGGGCGTTCCCTGCATCTCGGCAAAGATCTGCGCCGCTGATCTGCCGTCGTACATCGGCCTCAGCATTCCCGCGCTCAACGCCGCTGCGCTGTCGTCAGGCTGGCAGATGCATGCGTCGGCGTCGCCGCTCTCGACGGTGTCGGCAACCACCGATGCGGCGATGATGTGCTCGAAGTCGCGGCTGCTGTCGCTGAGATCAAGCCCATGCGCCTGCTCCACGATGAGCGACCACAGCAAGGTCGACCCGAGCTGGTTCTCCATCGCGATACGGCCTTCCACCACCTCGGCCAAGTCCGTCGCCTGCGATGTCCGCTTCGTCGCCGCAATGGAGCCGTCGCTGGCGTACTTGCCGATGATGACCGGGGCGCTGTCGAGGCCTTGCGCGAATACCGGCACGTCGAGCGCGTCAATCAGGACGATGTCCGCGTGCCCGCTGACCAGTGCCGCGAACGGCTTAAAAGGCTGGCTGGCCTCTATGCGCAGACCGTGGGACGCCTCCCACTCGGCGAGTTCGCCGGAGTCGCCTAGCCATTGCCACAGCGGCTCGGAGGGGAGTGCAAAGCGAATGACGTCGGCATCGGCATCTGGCGTCTCTGCGTTGGGCGCCGACGCTGCCGCGGATGGCTGATTGCTCGGATCGGCACCGCATGCGGCGCACACGACAGCCGATGCGGCGAGCATCGCCATCGCTGCGCGGCGGGCGATGCGCATTGACCTCGGCCTTTGCTTCACTGGTCCTCCCGTGGTGCCTGGGCGGAAGGCGCCAGCCAGCCGGTGACGGCTCGCATGCATCCCCACTCGTCGAGAACACAGTCGGGATCGGCCTGCAGAACACGGAACCGGTCGGCTCCTGAGAAGTCGTCGGGTCCGAATTCCAGCCGCCCTCCATAGCCGGTCTCATATTGCGTGGCAGCGAGCTGCTCGACGAGCGCCTCCGCGGAGAACGGCCCGGAGATGCGCGACAGCGCGCTCACCACCACATCGAGCGCGTCGCAAGTCGCCACGAGCACACCCCATGCATCAGAGTGATGCCGGTGCCCGAACGGGTCTGCGTTCAGTGCCGAGTTGCGCAGGCTGACGCACCCGCGATCCATCTCAGCCTGTGCATCGCCCGCAGCGCGACGCGCGCTCGTGAGGAAGAAGTTGTCGGCCTGCGCCGCAGGGGCGCCCGTCAAGGTCAGCGTCGCCCCTTGAATATCGCTCGCGACCCAGCGGGGGTGCCAGTCGACGCGCTCTGCCGCGCGCATCATCCGCCGCAGTTCGAACCATGGCGCCGTGGAGAAAACGGCAACCACGCCACGGTCGCGGTGCTTGGCGGCTTCGTTCAGATAGAACTGCTCTATCTCGCCCAGAGTCAGCCGCTCCGAGTCGGGCAGAGCGTCTAGTTCGACAGCCGCATCGGCCTGTTCGCTCGTTGTCAGGTCGCCCTCGAGGAGGCGGACACTGCTCTCGGCACTCAGCAGCTCCAGCAGTCCGAACTTCCCGGGCACGTCGGTGATGACGCCCGGGATGAAGCTCTGGCTGCCGGTGACAGCTTCGATCTCGGCGATGTCGGAACTGATGCTGAATCGCAGACCGGAGGACGCGGCCCCTGCGGGTGGCCCGTACAGCAGCCCCACTTGGTCGCCGTCGGTGACAATCTCCGATCGCCGTGCTACTTCGATGCTGTTGGCCAGCAGGTAGCCCGCCGTGCCGTCGTCGAGGAACAGATGGCCCCTGCTGAGTACCTGTACGGTCGCCGGGACCGATGCAGAAATGCCGAGCATCGGTACATGGGCGTCAATGGCGAGACACTTCGCGCTCCGTACGTCTCCGAAAAGGCTGAGGACGATGATCGGCTGTGCTGCGAGAACGTCTGCGCACACTTTGCCGAACGACGGTCCCGGATCGGTCCAGCTCCATCGGTGAATGCTGGCCTGCACGCATCTGCCGTGGATGCCGCCGTTCGCGTTCACTTCGGTGAGATATGCCTCGATCCCTTTCGACGGATCCTCAATGACCAGCGAGCCGAGGCCGACATCGTCGAATTCGGTCAGGTCCGGTCCTACGTAAGCGAGGCGCAGCGGCCGGTCGAGGCTGCACTGGTCGGGGCCGAACGCTGCGAGGTTGCCCCCGGCGGCGGCAGCACCCGCTCCGGTTCGTGTCGCCAAGACGTCCTGCGGGGCCTCGTCTGCACCAGCGTCGAGATTGCCAGGCTCGGCCACAGGCTGGCTGGTGCTGCCTCCGCACGCTGCGCCGATGAGCGTCAGCGCTGCTGCGGCGATGAGCAGTCGCCGCGCAGGCTCGCGGCGTGTGCCGCTGCGGCCAGGACTGCGGCGCAGCAGGGGGAGGCTCATTGGAGCCCAGCGGGGCCGACGCCGCCCGTCGTCGGCCCCCCGAACGGGGCAGGCGCCTCGAGCGTCACAGCCCGGGCAGCGGTCATGGTGATCGAGATGGGGTGAACTACGGCAGTTCCGGTGTCGTCGACGTGGATGCGCCAAGGCCAGCGTGCGCTCACCACGGAGGTGGCGCCCACGAGCGAGAGCCGAGATTCGGGTGCGGCGGAAACCTGCCCGGCACGCTGAATCAGCAGATCGTTGCCGGGACCGATGACCAGCAGCTCGATCATGCCGTCGCCGGCCCCGTAGGCGTTCGCGAGCAGGGATTCGAGCTCGGGGGAGTCGTAGCTTGTGAAGGCGACTCCTTCCCAGCCGATCATGCCGGCCTCGCTCTCGAACCCCACAGCGGTGATGCGCAGATGCCCTGCCATGGGAGACGAGCCGAGAGTGCTGACGATCGCGCTGAGCAGGCCGGCCGCTGCAGTCCTGGGCCCCGACACGGCGAGGCACCCCACCTGCTCGAGGTTGAGCAGCAGCGGGCCTTCGAAGGTGTTGCCCACAGGCACCAGAGCGGGGCACAGCGACGGTCCTTGACCGACCGCGCTCAGGTCTCGTGCGGTGACTCCTTGCGGCAGCTCGAGGACGTACCCGCCCGAGGCCGACCTCCAGCCCGGTGGCGTGGGAACTGGGCGGTGAAGCAGCACTTCGAAGCCGTAGGTGCCCGACCGCACAGCCAGCACGTCGGGCTTGGGGCGCTGCTGACCGACGGTGACTGCCCGCAGGTGCCGCATCGCAGCTTCGATCAGTTCGAGCGACTCGCTGCCAGCCGACTGCAGCAAAGACTGCTCGAAGGCATCGGGCATTCCTGCTGCGCGCTGGCTCTGCCGCCGCCGACGAGCGAGCTGCCACAGCAGCATCGCGTCGCCGACTGCTGTTCCGGCCAGGCTGCGGCCGACCGGAGAACTCTGGACCGGCGTGGTCAGCCCGCTGGGGGTGGTTCCTGTTACCGATGGCAGGAAGTGCGGCACCCGTGGGGCCTCGGCCTCAGGCGGCCGAGGGGCTTCCGCTGTGCCCATGCCCGGCATTCCTGCGTAGGGCGCCAAGGGATCGGCGGGCGGCATCGTCGGCTCGTCGGGCCATTCGTCGAATGTGGGCGGCGGCTCGAGGGCGGGTGGAGGCTCCGGGGCGACGTAGGCCGTCGGCGCTTCCGGCGCGGGCGACGGCGCAGCGCCGACGTATGCGGACGGCGGCTGCGGGGTCTCCGCCGCAGGATCGGCGTATACGGGAGGCGGGGTCTCCGCCGGAGGGACCTGGGCCGCGACTGGTTCGGCATCTGGAGGGTCGGCGGGCTGTGGCTCGCGGTGCGGCGGTTCGGCGATCTGCGGCTCGGCATGCGCCGATTCTTCGATGCCGTGCTCCGCTTCGAGCGGTTCGTCCGGCGCCGGCTCGGCCTCCGGCTCGACCGCTGTGTCTTCGACTGTCTCCGGGGCTGTGTCTTCGACGATTCTTGCCTCGGCGATGGAGGCCTCTTCGACGGCGTCGTCCGAATCAGCCGGTTCGATGGTGCCGATGTCTGCCGGTGGCGCCTCGACGGCTCCGGCAGGTATGTCGGCCGCTGCCTCCGAATCGAGGGTCTCGGGCTGCGCGTCGTCACGCGGCGGCGCATCCAACGACTCGACCTCGAACGCGGCCGCCTCAGCAGGCTGCGGCTGCTCCGTCTGCATCGCCGCAGCGGCCTGGCCCGGCGCGGGTTCGGTGTGGTCGGGTGTGCTCCAAGTCGCCTCGTCGGGCTCAGACGCGGCTGGCGTCGCTTGCTCGTCTTCATCGTCGCCCGGCAGCGTCGGCGTCGGCATGGCGTCATCGGGCAGGGCTGCGACGCCCGCGGCAGGCATCGCGTCTTCTGCGGCTTCGGCCGATGCTGCTTCTCCGGCGCCCTCGTCGCCGGCGATGTCATCGGGCTCTGAGTCGTCGCCGGCGTCGAGATCGGTGGTCTCGCCTTGTTCCTCGTCATGAGGCGCCTCGCCGTCGGGTGCCTCTGCTGGGGTCGCCGCGACCGCCGGCATCTCGAAAGCCGACGGGGGCGACAGCGGCGCAGCATCTTGGGATGGCTTCTCGGCGCTGTCGCCGCCGCGGGCAGCGATCTCGGCGATGCCGGGCAATTCGTTGCCGAGCGGAGGCTGCGCGGCTTCGGGCAGCGCTCCTTGGGTCAGGCCGCGCCAGAACGGCACCACCTCTTCGGGTGTCGGCTCGCGGCCCCAAGCCGTGAACAGGAACGTCTCGGCGAGCGTCCAGAGGTACACAGGATCGGGGCGCCCCCACGGCAGCGGATCGCCGGGCAGGGCGAGCGCAGCACCCTCGGGCAGCAGTTCGTCCGGATCCAGGCCGGTGATGCCGGGATAGGCAGCATTCAGCGTGCGGAGCTCTGACCAGCGCTCAGGTGCATTGAGGAACTGCGCTGCGACGCTGCGCAGCGTGTCCTCGGTGCGGGCGATGTAGTACCCCCGCACCGGCACCACCATGGGCGGCTCGTGCTGAGCGATCTCGCTCGGCGGCACGCTTGCCGGCAGTACGCCTTCGCTGTCGGTGAGGTCTTCCGGCGTCGCTGTCGAGCCGGATTCTTCTGGGTTTGGTGCACCCGTTGCATCTTCTGTGCCCAGGCGCTCGGGTTCCGGCATCGCATCGTCGTCAGTGGCGGGGATGTCCTCTCCCGTGGCGTCGTCGGATGTCTCGTCGGCGGACATGTCCTCGGTGGGCACGCCGCCGGACGATGCCGTTGCGCCTTCGGGGTCGGAGAAGTCGATGAGCGGCTCGGGCGAATCGGACCCGTGCCCGATGCCATCGGCCGTCTCGTCGAGGCCGATCCCCGGCTCCGAGCGCTCCGCTGCTGTCGGCGGCGCCCACGGCGACGAGTTGCCGTGCTGGCGGGGCGCACCGTCTGCTTCGGTTTCGGCGGGCTGGCTGGCCGGGGTGTCGCCGGAGGCAGTTGCGGATACGGCTTCGGACGCTTCGGCGGCTGGCGCCAGCGGGTCGTCGCCGGCTGCTGTCGCCTCCCCGTCATTTGACGGCGGGTCGAAGGGGCCTCGCATCCTCTCGGGGAGCGGCCCGGGGTCGGTGACTTGGCCGACTCGCTGAATCATGGGCACAGACCGCGTAGCTGCGGTGGCAGCGGGGTCTGCCGCTCTCGGCGGCGCGAACTCGTCGGTCGCCGTTCCGCCGCCGCCGGGGGGGCGTGCGGGCGTGGGGCTGTCGCTGAAGGAAGTGTCGAACAGCGGACCTGACTGCCGGTACCACGGCTCGCCGGTCTCGCTGCCGACTGCCTCGCTGCCGTCGACGGCGGTGGGTGCGGCGGGTTCGCTCAGCGGCAGCGGCGCGGCCGGTTGGCCGCGCTGCTCGCTGCGGCGCCCGGCACGGCGCCTCGCCGACGCATCGTGCTCGCGCGCTGCCTTCGGACGCCGTCGGAACAGTCGGGAGAAGAAGCCCTGTCGAGCCATAGCGTGAAAGACAATAGTCGCGACTATGCACTCCTGCGCCCACTTGCTCGCGTCTTGCTCGCGTCGCGGCGACTCAGGGTGCCCGCGGGATGTCCGGCGCTCAGTCATGATTGGCGCCGGGTTCGGGGTTGCCCAGGTGCGCTGAGCGATTCGCCGAGGTCTGTTGCGTCTGTGCCTCGCTGACAGCGCGGCCGGTTTCGCTTGCATCGAGGCGGCTTTGGCGAAGCAGGTCGATTGTGGCGTGGCTCGGTCGTGTGTGAGCTGGGCTGTTTCGCGCCGCACGCGATGTGTCGAGAAGTATCGAAAATGATTTGGAGGGTGTGTGCGGGGGCGTCTGCGTTCGCTGGGCGGGTGCTCGGCTCGGGGCTTGTATGCCGACCGCAGGAGACGTTATGGCTACGATCGCATCTGTGACCGATGACGTCGAGGCTGGCGGTGCTGAGGCTGTTGCGCCGGGCAGTTCCGGCGGTTCCCGGGGGCGGTCGCAGTCGGGTGGCGGGGCTGCGTCTCGCAGGTCGCGCCGTGTTCCTGGCGCCGGTCAGCGGCAGTTGCTGGCGGGCAATGCGCAGGTCGCTCTGATCGGAGCGCTGGTGGCGGGCCTGTTCGCCATGGCGGTTGCGGGGTTCAACTCGCTGCAAGGCGAATTCGACTCGGTGCGCGCCGAGATCGGCACGTTGCGAGCCGATATGGACGCACGCTTCGCCCAAGTCGACGATCGGTTCGGGCGGATCGAGGGGCGGCTGGATTCGATCAACGGGACGCTGCTTGATCACACCGACCGTCTCGCTCGCATTGAGGGGCGGGTGGATGCGGTGGAGGGCCGGATGGGTGCGGTCGAACTGACGCTGCTGGGCCACACCGACCGTCTCGCTCGCATCGAGGCCACCCAGGACGCCCGTCTGCAGTCCGATACTCAGTCATGATTAGCGCCGGGTTCGGGGTTGCCCAGGTGCGCTGAGCGGATTCGCCGAGGTCTGTTGCGTCTGTGCCTCGTTGACAACGCGGGCGGTTTCGCTCCGTCGTTCGTTGTGCAGTTCCGTCTCTGCCGCCCTGAGGCGCCAAGCCGGTGTTCGGCTCCGGGGAGCTCGGAGCCGCTACCTGGAGACCGTCATGGTCTCGTACACAGCGATCCCCACCGGCTCGCTCGTCATGTAGCCGGCGGCAGACGTTCCGGCTCCGCAAAAGTCATCGAACCGGACGTCCATTACTACGGGGCAAAGATTAGCCAAAGGCTTCTTCGCTGGCTCGTCAGCTGGCAACGGCTCGCTCCAATTGTTTTTCAAGCCTACATCCTCCGACGTCAGCTCTAGCACGTTCTCAATGGCAAACTTTAGGCAGTCCAAGTCGGCCTCGACACCTAGATCGTACGCGCCACTGAGGCGGTTGGAATTGCGCTTGTAGTAGTCCTTGTTTCGGGCTCCGGCTGCTGCCTTAATCGAATCTAACCCAAGGACTGCGTCGGCTTTCATTGTCCAAACAAAATCTCCATCTATGATGAGTCTGCGCTCATATTTCGGCTCGTTGTTGCTATCGAGTTTGACGTAAGAGCCGGAAGGGACGTATGGATCAGGCACGCTTGAGGTCACAAAGGGTCTAGTTTTGTCGGGTGTAGTTTTGGTTCCGTGTACATAGCGAGGAGTGTCTTCGTTGTTGACCCTGCTGTAGCCCAAGCATTCACCGTTTTCCGGGTCTGCGCTTGCAAGCGTAGCCAAAAGGCCGTGATATCCGTCTAGAGGTTCGCCATGTAGATCTTGGTCATACCCTGGTCTCGTCGGGTCTATGCTGAAGCCTTTATCGTCGTCGCGCCGTCTCGTTGAGATATTGGAGGGGAGCGATTTCAGATTCCATATGGTTGTCGCTTTGACTTCATAGTATCCTGTGCTCTTGGGTTTCCATCCGGACGGGCAATCGACACTGTCGGTCTCGACTTTGCATTCGATCTCGACAGTCAATTCTGATAGCCTTCGCGATCTTTCGATATCTTTTTGGGCAGACGTCAAGCTGCCCAAATATGCATAGCCCTGTTGAGCGATCGCTTTCTCTTTTTCCGCCCTGGTGAGGTCGGTGACACTGTTTGCGTTGTTATTGCATTGCGGTGTGTCGGGATCGCCATAGTTCCATAATTCGATGGCGGTCACTCCGAATAGGCGGCATATCATCTTTCGATCTGCATCGCTGTCAGGTAGCAATTTACGTATGCTGACGCTTACCGCCGGGGGATCGTGGTTGTGGGGGTAGCACTCTACCTTCGATTTAAGTGCGTCTGACAACGTGCCATGGGCGTCGTGAGCTACAAGATCGTTGACATCGCGAAGACGTAAACGTTGTTGCGTGCTCTCGCTGCCAAATATCCAATAGGATTTCTCGGCAGGTGTCATCGTCATGTAGTTGCCTATATCTTCAACAGATGTGGCTATTTCGACGCCGTCAACACCAAACCATGATTCTTTGGTCTTCCGGGGATCTTTCTTCCATTGATCCTCGCGCCAAAACTTACCGTTTACATTCAAATAGCGTTTTGTCACCTTAGTGAAAGGCGCATCTGTGACAGTAAACGAAACCGGTGTTCCTGTGAGGACACGGCCCGATGTGTGGGATGATTTCCAATCCAGTCTGCCAGATGTCAGCGGGGGACAGAGGTAATCGATGCACCTCTCGCCTTGCTTGGCATAGGAACTCGGGTCGTAGTTACGGATGGTGCCATTTTGGAAATCGCGCTCCATCTCTTGTTTCCAATCGGCACAGGCTCTGCTGTCTGTAAAGCCTTGGCGGGCGAAGCGCGCGTAATGGACCGCTTCCCACTGTGCGGGGTTTGGAGGCAGGCTAAGTAGTAGCTTGGAGCTAGTGGCCGGTGGGTTGTCGCAATTCGCGGTGTTGGCAGCGGATTCATCTGGATCGAACAGCGGCCTTGGTGGACAAGGCTCGCAATTCATCGTTCGCAGGTCTTCGTGTGCCGCCTCGGCAGCGTCGGAATTGGGGGCAGCTTTGCGCAGGTCGATTTGCAGGCTGCGGCACAGGACTGTCCTTGCGATGGCGTTGCAGCCTCCGGTCTGGCTGGCGCGCATGATGCACCATGCTCTGTGCTTGTCTGCGGGGGGATTCCAGTTGCATGACGGTGACTGGGGAGACGGATCGAAGCAGTCTAAGTTGAGATAGCGTTTGTCGTATTCGCACCAGTGCTTGTTGAGTTTTTGGCTGCTGTCTGGCTGTATGGGTTCCAAAGGATCGGCCGTGCCGGGCTTGCTGGGGTCATCAAAATTTCTTCGGTAGGTGATAGATTTCAAGGGGTCCCCGGAAGTCAGGGGATCGAAAGTTGGGTGACCCCACGCGCTGTCATCTCTGCCGGAATCGCGCAGGACTTGTCGCTGAAGGGTGTCCTTGCCGGCGGCGTCGGCGGGTAGAGGCGTGCCGTCGCGGACCTCCAGCACTATTTTGAGATCCATGATGTCGTTGATGGCTTTGCACGGTTCAGTCAGGTTCTGTGGATCTTGCAGAAAGTCGTCGCCTACATAGTCTTGGCACGGAACTACGGTGCGAGGCACCATGCCGTCACACGCTGGATGATTGTTCTTGAGGCTGGTGCTGAATGTGGGCGTGCGGTAGCAGGTTCCGAACTGATTGCGCCGGATCGGGTGCGTTGAAGGACAGGTCCAAGTGCGTCGGTAGATGCCACGGCAGGTGTCTTGGCTGATGCGGTAGAGCCCCGGAGGGCAGCGAGAGGGAAGCCGCAGCTTGCATTCGCTGGCGCTGTCGTCGTGGAAATTCACGAACCCCAGAACGCCAACTGGGTCGCTTGCACCCCTGAGCGGATTGCCGTCGTCGTCAAGTCGCAAGCACCGGTCAACGAGAGCCGGATCTTCGGAGTTGGTGGCTACGTCTTCGCAGATGCCCAGTTCGTCTTCAGAGAAGTTCATCCTGCCGTCGAGTTTCGGTGTGCCGTCGCGGTTCTTCGGGTTCGCGAGCGGGCTGGGCGGGCACGGAGGCACTTCGACCGAGCACAGGCGCGGGTCGCGAGGATGCACGTCCCACTTCGGGATCACATACCTGGGCTGGCCTGATGTGCCGGGCGTCACCGGCTTCATCAGAAAGTCGCCGTGAGGATCGGCTGGATCTGCGGGAGACACCTTCTCCCACCGCGGGTACACATGCTTGTATTGGCTTGACTGCTTCGGCGGGTTGTCCGGTGTCATCAGGTGCGGATCGACGGTATCGGCACTCCACGTTGAGTAGCCGAGCGGGTACGCCTTCTCGTATTCAGGCAGGTATGGCGTTGGCGCCGGGGTGCACTGGCTGACGGTGACCTGGGGGTCCGGGAACCTGATTACCTCGCCCTTCACAGGCGTCTGCGTGTTCTGCGCTGCGGCGGGCTCGGGGGAGAGTTGGTCGAGCGGGGCGGGGAGCAGGTCGGCACTCCACGGGGGCATCACCAGCAGCGCGGCGAGCAACGCCCCGACGACCGTCCTGATCGCCTGCCGCCCCATGTCCCCTACATGGCCATCCGTGCCATGGGGGGACAATAACAGCAACTATCGCAGCGTGCAGGCCCGTGAGACGCGGCGGGCAGTGCCGCTCGCTGTCGATCCGTCCGCACCGCAGGTCAGACCGTCGGCCTGTCAGCGGGAACCGATTGTTCCGGCGGCCTGCCAGCCGACTGGGGACGGCCAGTCGTGAGGGCACTCGACGGGCTCGCCGGCCGATGCTCGCTCGCACAATGCGTCGGCGCTCACGTCGGCGCTCGCTTCATGGCCGAGCACGACCCAGAGCTGGCCTTGGTCGCTCCACTCCTGGGCCTGCTGCACCCATTCGGCCGTCCACGCCGGGGCCTCGGTGCAGTCGGCGGCCGGACGCTTCGTCACACGGGCCACCCGGTAGGAGATGTCCTCCACCTCGTCCTCGACGCCACGCGACACCAGCAGCTCGTACGCCTGCAGCGAGGCCTCGTCTGCGCCGGGAATGCAGGCAGTAGCGAGCGCCGCCGAAGGGCTGGCGGCCACCACTGTGACTTCATGCGGGAAGCTGCCCGCCGGTCGTCGCCCGGCGGTCTCGCCGTCACCGGCAGAGCGGTCGAGCGCCCCGTCGCTCTCGGGCGCGTCACCGGCTGCGTCGGGGTCGGCAGAGTCGGTGTCGGCAGCGTCGGCACCCGTGCTGTCTGTGCCTGTGCCTGCGGCCGGTGATGCGGCGACGATCAGCGGCGCCAGCTCAGCGAGGGCATCGTCGCGGGCCTGGTCCACCGCTGCCACGGCCACGCACAGCTGGGCCAGATGGGTGGGCGCCGCCAGCGCGCCGCGCACCAGATGCTCGTACCGCATCACCCCCAAGGCGGCCATGTCGGTCACGTCGCCGTAGTGCGAGATGTCGACGCCGCTCGCCGGCGCCGCAACCGCATCGAGCTCCCATGCGCTGCCGCACACGTCGGGCGGGAACGCCGCATCGAGGTCGTCGACCCACAGCGGCAGCACCTGGGCACGCTGTCGGCCCTGGGGGGTCCTCGGATCGGCGCTCGGGTCGAGCCACGCCGGCGCCGAAGGCGGCTCGGCGCTGATGACGATGGGGTCGTCGATGGCGCTGGCGCCTGCGCCGACGTCTGCATCGCCTTGCACGCCCGCAGCGCCGTCGTCGGCGGTGTCGAGATCGGCCAGGCCGTCGCCCGACGCCGAATTGCTGCACGCCGCCGCCACGAGCACCAGCGCAGCCGCCAGCGCAGCGGCGCCGCAGCGGCCGGCGCCCCGGCTCGCAGCACCGGCGCCAGGCCGCGAGCGCTCGGGCGAGTCAGGCCGGCGCGGTCTCGCCGTGGAGCGCAGCAGGCGGGTCACGATGCGGCAGGGGGCAGCGGGCACTCGGGCAGGCATCCCGACCCCATGTGCGGCTCGTGCCCGGGCATGTTCACGGCACAGCGGGCAGCGGGCACTCGGGCAGGTATCCCAGCGGCTCGGGCTGCCCGTCGGGGCCCACCAGCACTGCCTCGGCGGCGCCCACAGCGACGATGGGCTGGCGGTCGCGGAACACCGCGAGTGCGGAACGGTTCTGGTAATAGGTCTCGACCCTCACCTCCACCCAGGTGCCGCTGCAGCGCAGCCCGGCGAACTCCGAAGGTGCGCCGTACTTGGGCCGTTTGCCGTCGATGGACCGCCGGGCGGCTTCGTCGGCTTGGCAGCCGTATGGGTTTCGGGCGAGCTTGCTGTTGAGATCAGCGAATGATCCGGCAAGGCAGGTCGTGCCGCCGGCTGCCACGGTGGCAGCGGCGACCTTCGCCGCCTCGGTCGCTGTGTGGCTGGCATGCTGGCGCGCAGTGATCAGCCTGGGTGCGTCATAGGCGATACTGCCGAACAGCAGCAAGGCCGAAGCGATCACCGCAATGAAGATGGCAAAGTCGCCCCGCTCGTCGCCGAGCCGCAGCCGGGCGTCTGAGCGTGGTGCTCTTGTGCGGGCAGCACGGCTGCTCGCACGGACGCCGCCTCGCTCGGAGGCGTCGGTGAAGCAGATGGGCGCTTCAGCTTCGACCGGAACGCTGCCGCGGCGGCAGGACCTCGCCGGGCGTGTCATGGGCCGCTTGCCGGGTTTCATGGGCCCGGTGCCGGGGCGCGCTGGCGGTAGGGGTCTACGACAGACTGGCCCACCGCATACCGCCTCACGCCGTCGGGGCCTGCCACGGTGCGGCCCAGCTGTCCGGTCTCGAGCATGCATGTGACGCTCACAATTGCCCGGCCTGCTCGGGGCACCGGTGTCGTGGCGCTGTTCCTAGCGCTGGGGCGAGCAATGGGGTTCCCGTCCTCATCGAAGGCGTAGTGCCCGCCCGGGCCTGGGCTCTGGCTGGGGTCGTTGGGCCACATGACCTGCGTGGATGCGTCGGCGACGTAGGAAGGCTTCCCGTTGACGTCGTAGAGAAGCAGACCCTCGTTGCGGAGAGACTTTCTGAGTGTCGTGGGAAAGCCCGCAGGGTCCGTTGTGGAATCGGAGAAGCGGCGATGCGAGAACCCTGCTGCGTCTTGGGTCCAGTATGTGTAGCTGGGGTACCGAGGGGAGTCGTAGTAGTAGAGGTTCGGGTCCCCGGTTATTTTGTCTATGTCGAAGCGGGGGTTTCCGTAGACGTCGAGGAAGCTGACATCGATCTCGTCCTTCAAGCGGTCCCTGCTCAGCCGCATGCCTGCTCCGTCGACGCAGGCGACGCCGCGGGCGCTCAGCGCTCCCGCCAGGCTCTCCTTGGCGCTGGCTGCGGCGTGGCCGATGGTCTCGCAGCACAGCGCGGCCGTCTGGGCGGCCCGGTCTGCGGCCACCTGCAGCGACTGCTCGGTGCGAGTGGCGTCGGTGATGGCCTGCAGTGCCACGATCACTGCCATCAGCACCGGGTAGATGATCGCCACGCCGATGGCCGTGCCGCTGCCCTGCTGGCCCCGCAGGCGACGCGCGGGCCGTGCGGTGGTGTCGGGCTGGCGGGCCGACTGCCGGTGCTGTCGGCTCAGCCGCGCCCGGTCGTGGGCATGCCGTCCCGGCCCCGGCCGGCTTTGCCTCGGCTGGCTCAGCATCCCGCGGAATCGGCGGGCGTGGGGCCGCCGCTCATGACGTGGTCGAGCGGGCCGCAGGCGTAGCCGGTCACCTCGATGATGCCGAACACCGGCGAGCGGACGGTCCCGTGGGTCGTCACCGAGACCACTCCGGCCTGCTCGTCCACCCTCACTTCGGGCGGCTCGGCCTGCCCCACCATGGAGTCTGATGAGAGCATCGACTCGTGGGCCACCCGTGTGCCCTCGCAGGCGCGCATGGTGGTGATGTTCGGGGTTGTGGTCGCGCCGGGCACCCACACGGGCTCGCAGTACATGTACCGGTTTGTCCTGTTCGGGTCGTCGCATTTGTTGGCTGCATTGGGATCGGTCTTGCACTCCGGGCTTGGCGGCGCTCCCTGGGCTGCGGTTACGCCGCGGTCTGCTGCGGAGTCCACGGCGGTGCGCGCCACGGCGACGATGGTGACGTGCAGCCCGATCAGCACTGTCAGCAGCACGCCGCCGAACAGGATCGCCACGGGGAACACCTCGCCGCGCTCGCCGCGGCATCGGAGCGCTTCGGTCTCTCGCCGCCGGCTCATGCCTCGGTGCGCTCCTCGGACATCCGCTCGGCCCGGCTCGTGCCGTGCCGAGCAACGCTGGGTGTGCTGAGTCACCTCGGACTCGGCAGAGAGTGCCTTTGTCGGGTCTCGGCCGGGACGGCGGCGACGGCCTGACAATAGCCGTTATCGCGACAGGCCTGTTGCCCGTACGCTGTCGGCGGCACGCGCCGGCAGCCAGCGCGCCGAAGGCGGGCGCGGCGCCGCAACGATCACGCAGACGGTCTTGTGATGGCAGTGCGGGACGGTCTTCTGCGTCGGTGACGCCCTGCCGCCTGACGTGGAGTTCGCCGAGGCCGACTCGGCAGCATGCAAGACGCCGGAGCGCATAGCCAGGCTGAAACAGGCCGAAAACCATTTGAATCGCACATTCTGTGACGCCTACCGTCGCCGCGCCTGCGGCCTTCTGCGCAGCGCAAGAGCACAGACCCGGGAGGCGCCTTGGCTACCATCACACCCGTGACCGACAGCGCCGGCGCCGAGCTGCCCGACAGCCCCGGCATCGCTGCGACGAGCGAGCAAGCCGCCCGCGTGGAGACCGGCACCCGGCGCCGACCCTCAGGCGGCCTGCAGGCAGCGTTGGCAGCGGCGCTGATCACCGGCCTGCTCGGCCTCGCCGCCGCCGCCTTCAACGCCCTGAACAACAACATCAACACCCTGCACAGCAACATCAACGCCCTGAACAACAACATCAACACCCTGCACAGCAACATCAACACCCTGCGAACCGACGTCGACGCGGACATCGACGCGCTTCGCTCTGAAATGAATGCCCGGTTCGCCCGGATGGACGAACGGCTCGACGCGCTCAGCCTGACGCTGCTCGACCACACCGACCGGCTCGCCCGCATCGAGGCCATCAACAGCACCGGCCCCCACACACACGTACAGCAGCCCGACACACAACAGCAGGAGTGAGCCAGCAGGGCTGTTCGCCGGCTGCGCCGCCGATTTCGCGGCCGCCAGCCCGTCGGGCATGACCCGCACGCCGTGGCGCCGCGCCTCGCAGCCGGATGGGACCGATCAGATCATCGTTGACCTGCGACGAGAGCGATTCGCTCCCCGATTCCAGTGCGCTGACAAGTGCCTCATCCAGCGAGATCGGGCCTGTCAAAATCTGACAGTCTGACCGTCCCCATGGTCACTGCTGTTGTGTCTCGGTCTGCGGCGCGTGGACGTGGGGGTGGGCGCTGTGGGTGGCCTCGATGCGGGCGAGCCGGTCGGTGTGGTCGAGCAGCGTCAGGCTGAGCGCGTCGAAGCGCTCGTCCATCCGGGCGAAGCGTTCGTCCATCCGGGCGAAGCGCTCGTCGATCTGCACGAACCGCTCGTCGATCTGCGCGAACCGTGCGTCGACTTGGGCGAATCGGGCGTTCATGTCGGAACGGAGCGTGTCGATCTTGGCATCGAGTGCCCTGATGTCCGCGTCGACGTCGGTTCGCAGTGCGTTGATGTTGTCGTTCACGGCGTTGAAGTTGTCGTTCACCGCGTTGAAGTTGTTGTTCACGGCGTTGAACGCGGCGGCGGCGAGGCCGAGCAGGCCGGTGATCAGCGCCGCTGCCAAGGCAGCCTGCATGCCGCCTGCGGGTCGGCGCCGGGTGCGGGTCTCCTCGGCGGATTGCTCGCTTGCGGAGCCATCGCGTCCGTTGCGCTGGGCTGCCTCCAAGATGTCGAGCAGGCGGCGGAGATCGCTCCCGCCGGCTGAGACGTCAGGCGCGCTGGGCGGCGCAGCCTCGGCGGCACTCGCAGCGGTGCCGGGGCTGTCGGGCAGCTCGGCGCCGGCGCTGTCGGTCACGGGTGCGATGGTAGCCAAGGCGCCTCCCGGGTCTGTGCTCGTGCGCTGCGCCGAGCACAGCAGCCGTGGTGACGGTAGGCATCACACAACGTGCGATTCAAATGATTTTCGGCCTGTTTCGGTCACAGCATGGCACCCGGCGCAAAATACCGAGCCGACCGGCGGCACCAGCCCGCAGCCGACGACAGGCTGCCCCCGCTGCCCACACTGTGAACACACCACGGGTACCCGCATCTTGCGCTGCCCCCGGTGATTCACATGATGTGCGTCGTCGCGGCGGCGGAGGCAGCTCCGCAGGTGCGCCGGGGAACACGACACTCCACAATCCGGGTGCTTGTTCGTTCGATCGTCTGGTGTTGTCAGATATACAAGATATATTTCTGACAATATTCTGTTCCCCGCAAGGCACGAAGGGAGATCGCTCATGGCATCTGTGGCGGAGATGATCCTGGAGACAATGGCCGAGCGCGGTGCGGGAGCGTGGGTGTGCACCCCTCAGGACTTTCTGGGCTTGGCGAGCCGGCAGGCCGTCGACCAGGCGCTGTCGCGGCTCGTCAGAGCCGGCAAGCTGCGCCGCATCGGGCATGGCCTGTATGACATGCCGCGGTTCTGCAGTGTGCTGGGCCGGCTTGCGCCGGCGGACATGGATGCCGCCATGTCGGCATTGGCGAGGCGCGACGGCGTGCGGGTCATGCCCGACGGGCTGGCGGCTGCGAACCGGCTGGGTCTCACCAATGCTGTGCCGGCGCGGGTGAGCTATGTCACCGACGGTGCTTCCAGGACGCTGCGGATCGACGGCAGAACGGTCCGGCTGCGACATTGCAGGCCCCGAATCATGCAGTGGGCCGGCAGGCCCGCTGCAGCGGCGGTTCAGGCGCTGGACTGGCTGGGTCCCGATGCCGCCCGTGACGCTCAGGTCGTCGCTGCGCTCAGGCGCTGCCTTCCTGACAACGTGAAGCATGACCTCGGGCAGCACATCAGCGACGTCCCTGGATGGGCGGTGCCGCTCGTGCGCAGCGTCGTGAGCGATCAGGCGACCGCCGCGTGAACGCGGCACTCGCAGCATTCCTTGCTCTCAGTGAGCAAGACAGGCGCGATGTGTTCGAAGCAGCAGCGAGCCGTCTCGACACGCTGCCCGGCTACGCAGAAAAGGATCTCTGGGTCTGCGTCGCGCTCGACGCGATCTTCGGCGGGCTGCCCGACGGCCACTCAGGCGCTGTCAGACCTCGAGCTTCTCGACGCAGTGCGAAGCCACGACCTCGTTGCCTTCAGGCAAGCATGGAAGCGCTTCGAACAAGCCGCGCCCGGTTCGTTGCGGCTGGTGCCCCAATCCGGGATGCGCGCGGCGATCGAACGGGACTACGCCGCCATGCAGGACATGATCCTCGGCGACGCCCCCGACTTCGAATGGATCAACGAGAAGCTGCAAGAGGCCGAAGACACCATCAACGGCAGCACCGTGCCCGATACCGGCTGCGACCGGCAGCGGTAAGGCGCTGCCCACGGGCCGAGATGAAGACACACATCATGTGAATCACCCCGGGGTCTTGCCGGAGGCCGCGGGGCCCCTGAGAGGCTGATAATGCTCGTTATCGCCGGAGGAGTCTCCGGCGTCCTCCTCAGCCGAGGCGGCGACGTGATCAGCGACCTCGAATCCGCAGACGTCAGCGGCAATGAGATCAACACGGTTGACGAATGCACCGACGCCTTTCGCTCGTTGACCGGCTCCACAGCGGCGGCGGGCCCGACAGCCATCGCAACGACTGGCGTCAACGTGCCGGCTGCAGGGTGGAACGCGTCACAATGCACCATCGTCGACGATCAGCGCAAGACCGGGAACAGCTTCTCGCGACGTGCGTGCGAGCTCTACCGTGGCCCAACCGGCGCTCGCGGGCTGTACACGGACGGCACTCAGTCCGCCACGGTTTCCTCCCACTGCAAGATCGCCTAACCCAAGGCAGCGGAGCCTCCGGAGCTCTTCAGGGGAACTGGCGAGGTGTGGCCTCGGGGTCGGGACGGGATCCCAGCCCCGAGGCCACACCGCTGGTGGTCGTGTGACCGGGTTGATCTAGCAGCGAACCGGCCAGATCGAACTGGAAGTCCCAGCCCCGAGGCCCGCCAAACGACCGGAGCAGTGATCAGATGACGCAAGTTTCGTAGTCGGTCGCCCCGTTGCTGCCGTCAGGAGTGAACGTACCGCGGTTGCCATCCGGGTCGCGGAACTGCTCACACTCGGTCCGTCCAAACAACTGCTGAGCACTGGATGTCCCATCGTCGCCATCGCCCCGCACGGTGCATTGTTGAGCGTTTATGTCCCATGACGCAGTCCGTTCGCCGCTGCCAATGACTGCGTTGGAGTCTCCGGTGAGAGCCCGCGCGGCGCTGGTGCATTCGTCTCGCGAGTTGATCTCGGTGGCGTTTACGTCTGCGGATTCGAGGTCGCTGATCACGTCGCCGCCTCGGCTGAGGAGAACGCCGGAGACTCCGCCGGCGATAACGAGCATTACCACTATCACGATCACGGTCTGCAGAGCGATGCCACGAGCGTCTGCGGTGACGAGCGGTCTACTTCGACGTGAAGCCAGACATATCGCTCCTAGAGCCAGTGGGATCCCCACGGCCAATGCAAGCGTTTCGGTCATCGCGCACCTTCCTTGTCGGGCTTGGTGCGACGCACCCGGCGCCGCTTCCAAGCACACGCTGACGTTGCGGACAGATTGTCATAGTCGCGACTATTCGTCAAGCGATCTGCGAGGCTGCCGGCGGCGAAACCGCCGCAGCGCTCACGCCCGTCGCGGCAGGAACGTCACACTTGTGGCAGCCCCGGCCCGACGGCAGCCGCCGTGCACAGCGGCTATGTGCCTGGCGGGCTATGTGCCTGGTGCAGTGCCGGATGCAGGCAGGTCGTCTGCCGGCGCGGCGGGCTGGGGCGGCGCTGCCGACGCCGCGGTCTGCCAGCGCCATTCCTCCAGCAGGCGCAGGCGCCGCTCCACATCGCTCAGCTTGGGGCCGCTGTCATTCGCCGCGGCGACGACCTTCACCGCTACCCGAGCAGCGGTGCGCATGGCAACCCAGACCCCGACGATGCCGCCGACGAGGCCGACGGCGGCCGCTGCCAGCGCCACCACGTTCAGGGTGCTCACGCTGTTCACCGTAGCTGTGACGCCGACAGTCCCGCTCCTGTCGATGAGACAGGTGCGTGTGGTTGATGTCTGCCGCAGTGTCGATCAGCGCTGAGGTCTCGATGCGAATTGCACCGACCGTGGTCTTGATCTGGTGCAGGTCTCGGTCGACGCTGTCGAAGCGTTCGTCCATCTCGGCGCGGATGCCGGAGACCTGTCCGCTGAGGTTGGTGACTTCGTCGCGGATGCCGATGATGATGTCACGCAGGTCGTCGGAGTCGCCCATCTGCGACATGGCGCAATAGTACCGGTCGTATCACAGGGGAGGCGAGGCATTTGCTGCGCTGATGCGCTGGGGCGGGCGCCGTGCTGACGGCACCCGCAGGCCTGGGGCAGGGGCCTCTCAGAAGCCGGTGGGGATGGCGTCGGAGTTCAGTATTCCGGCCAGCGGCGGGTAGCCCATCAGCATCATGAACGCGCCGCCGATGAGCGCCAGCGGGGCGCCCATCTTCTCGCTCGCGGATGCCGCCGCCGCATCGGCCTCCGCCAGCGACTTGGAACGCGCCGCGTCGACCTGGCTCACGATGGCCTGCCGCGACCCTGCACCGGTGGTGCCCGCCAGCTCCAGCGATGCGATGAACGGCTCCATGAACCGCAGTCGCCGTTCCTCGCTGAGCCGGCGCAAGCCGATCCACGGCGGCTCGCCGAGCGCGGACGCCTCGGCCAGCGCATCGCGTATCGCACCGAACGCCGGCTGGTTGCTGTAGCCAGCGGCGATGAACAGCGCAGCGTGCGTGTCTGACCCCGCCGTCACGAGCTGAGCGACCAGCTCCAGCCACGCCTCCATCGACTGCTTGAAGTGCTCGCGCTCGTTCTCTGCGTCGGTCTTCAGCATCGAGTCGGGCAGCCACCAGCCCAGCAGCGCTCCTCCGGCAGCGGATGCCAGCGTCAGCAGCAGCGGCAACGACACGCCGAACGCCACCGAGAGCAGCATCGCGCCGATGATGACGAGCACCGCTCCAGCGACCAGACCGGCGAGCTTCGCGAGCGCGTGGATGTCCAGCGCGCGGCCCACCATGGCTGCGTCCTGGCTCAGATGCCGCTTGGACTGCAGGTCGCGCTGCACGCGGCGTGCGGCCTGCTGCGCCCCAGCGCGTGCGCTCATGGCCGACTGTGACGATGAAGGCCGCATGCCCGACCACACGAGCACGATGCCGATGCCTGCCGCCACAGCGAGGGCCAGCACTGGGGTGATCATGGCGAGACCGCCTCGGATGCGAACGTCAGCCCGGCCAGCCGTTCTTCGAGCTCGTCCTGGTCGAGCAGCCGCACCGGCGCGCCCGAAGCGGACAGCTTCAGCACCCACAGGATGTTCCCGAAGATCATGGCGCCCACCATCAGCAGGATGATCTGGCCGACCAGCGATCCGAACGGATCAAAGAAACCGCGATTGAACGCGAACATCAACACCACCGACGCCACTGTGATGCCGGTGATCGACACCACCTGCGTCCATGTGCGTGCGTTGGCAACCTCGTTGCGCCTGCGCATCTCCACCTCGTTGCGCATGGCGCGAGACACGCTCTCGAACGCCTCGGTGATGCGGGCGCCGGAATCCCAGGCGATGTTCATGCCCAGCACCAGGCGGTCGGCATAAGGCGACTGCATCTGGGCAGCGAACCAGTCGAGCGCGGCCGTGAGGCCGACGGTGCCTGCCAGCGACGCCATCTGGGTGACATCGGCCCGCAGCAAGGGCGGCGAGCTCGGAGCTGAGAGCGTGACAGCCTCGAACAGCGAGCCGCTGGCAGCGACAAGATCGCGGATCTGCTCGGTCCACTGCGAGTAGGCCTCGATCTCGTCTGCCACCGCTCGGCGCTGGCGGGGCACCGAGATCATCTTGGGAGCGATCATGCCGCTGGCCGCTCCGATCAGCGCAGCCACCAGCCATCCGGTGGCGTACCAGGCCCCGAAGCCGAGCACCACTGCCAAGCCGAAGCCCAGCAGCAGTGAGGTGTCGACGCTCGAGGTGCGTGCTCGCAGGCTCTTGGCCCGAAAATTCCGCAGTCGCTGGCGCGGTGCGCGGGCGGGCAGCTTGCGCAGGCCGAGCAGCAGTGTCGCAGCGCCCAAGCCGGCCAGCGCGCCGAACGAGACCGAAGCGAAGGTCTGCACGGCTCAGGTTCCCGTGCGGGGCTGGCGCGGCGGCACAGGACTCTGCGGCGGGCGGGCAGGGACAGCCCCGTTGGGGTGCGCGGGCCGGGGCTGCGGCTGGCCTTGGGCTGGCGCCGCCGGCCGCTGCGGGTAATGGCTCTGCCCGTGAGGCTGGCGGTACCCCGGCGGCGGGGGGGCCTGCGGATGGGGCGCAGCGACGGTCGGCAGCTGCTGGGTGACGCCCGCGGGTTGCAGTGGCGCCCCCAGCATGGCCGGGTCGAAGCCGGCCGCCTGCAGCCTTGCCAGCGCCTCGCCGCCGGGCTTGAAGGGCCGCGTGTAGACGGCTGCGCCGTCAGGGCCGGGCGCGAATACCTCGTTGGTCAGCACCTCGCCGTCGGCGTAGCCGGTGACCTCGCGGATTGACGTGATGGCACGGCGGCCGTCGGGGAGCTTCTTGATGTACACCAGCAGGTGCAGCACCTCGGCGATCTCCCGCAGCACAGAGTCTGGCGTGGGCGCGTCGGGCGAGCGCTGCGCATAGATCAGGATCTTGTTGATGGCGGCCTCGGTGCTGCCTGCGTGGATCGTGCCGAGCGACCCGTCGACTCCGATGCCCATCGACTGCAGCAGCTGCATCACCTCGCCGCCGCGCACCTCGCCGACGATCACCCGGTCGGGCGACATCCGCAGCGCTGCGCGCAGCAGGTCGTACATGGCGATCTCGCCGGTGCCCTCGGTGTTGGCAGTACGAGTCTCGAGCGCGAGCGTCCGCTCGTGCAAGCCCGACGAGCGCAGGTGGAGCTCGAGCGTGTCCTCGACGGTGACGATCAGATCGGACTGGGGCACCTCAGAGAGCAGCGAGCGCAGCAGCGTCGTCTTGCCGGCGCCGGTGCCGCCCACCACCAGCATGTTGGCCGGGTCGGGAGGCCGCACCGCTGCGCGCAGCACCGGGATCATCTGCGCGGTGACAGTGCCTGACTGCAGCAGCAGGTCGAGGGAGGCGGTCAGCATGCGGTGACGCCTGATCACCATGGACGTCCGTTCGGCGACCGCGGTGACCGCGAAGAGCCGGTGTCCCGACGACAGGCGCAGGTCGAGGATCGGCGAGGCAGCGTCGAACCGGCGCGAGGTGTGACCGGCGGTGGCGGCGAGGTGACGGATCATCGTCACCAACTCCTCCTCGCTGGCGGCCAGCGGTGGCGCCATGATGCGCTGGCCGTCGGCCAGCGACAGGATCACCGTGTCGTGGCCGAGCACATGGATGTTCTCGACATCGGGACGCTCGAGCAGCGGCACGAGTGCGCCGCCGCCCATCAGCCCCCGCACGCTGGCGCGGAACTCTCGCCGGCTCTCGGGGTCGAGCTGCGTGCTGCCGCGCATCACAGCAGCGGTATCGCTCTGCTCGAGCAGCCGGTCCGCGACGGCCAGCAGCCGTTCGTCGATGACCTCGGGCGGCAGTTTCTGGCGCTGCAGTTCGAGGTAGTGGCGCAGCAGGTCGTTGCGCGACTGCTCGAAGAGCTCGAACCCGGGGCGGCGCTCGGCGGTGTCGGTCATTGCCGGCCGCTACGGCCTGCCCGCAGCCTCGGCGCGGGCAGGCCGGGCGGCATTCACGCCGTTGCTCCCTGGTCGGGCTGAGGCCGGTTCCGGTCGGAGTCGTCGGCCGCCGTCTCGCCGAAGAGATGCGCTGCCCATGTGCGGAACGAGCCGCTCGGCAAGCTGGGCGCCTCAGCAGGCGGCATGGGGAGCGAGTCCGGGGCGGGCTGCGCCGGCTGGTGGGGCGCCTGGGCCGGCTGGCCGTAGTGCAGCGGCGTGCCGTCGCCGCTGTAGCCGTAGGCCGCCGGGTCGTGCGCCGGCGCGGGTTGCTGCGGCTGGGGCTGCGGGTAGCCGACGGCCGGGTGGCCGGCTGCGTACTCGGGACCGGTGTCGCCGTGCGGCGGCTGCATGTGCGGCGGGGCTTCCGGGGGGAACGGCACATGGCCAGCGGCAGCCGAGGCAGGCCCGCCGGCTGGGTATTCCTGCAGCGGGTGGCCCGGCGGAGGGGGGTAGCCCGGCTGCTGTTCGTACCCCTGCGGGGGGTAGCCCGGCTGCTGTTCGTACCCCTGCGGGGTGTAGCCGGGCTGCTGTTCGTAGCCTTGGGGGGTGTAGCCGGGCTGCTGTTCGTAGCCTTGGGGGGCGTAGCCGGGCTGCTGTTCGTAGCCTTGGGGGGCGTAGCCGGGCTGCTGTTCGTACCCTTGGGTGGCATAGCCCGGCTGCTGGGGATACTCCCGCTGCTCGTGACCCGGCTGCTGGAACTGCTCGTAGCCGTCTGGGGGCCGCTGCGCATGGGGCGTCGAGGAAGGGGCGGCGAGGGCGGCGTCTGGCGGCGGGCCGCCGTGGTGCTCGACTGCCGCTGCAGGCACCGTCGGCACGGCTGCAGCGGCGTCTGGCGGCGGCGCATTGTGGGCCGGATCGTCGGCGCCGGCGGCAGACACGCTTCGGTCGGCCTCTGCGGGGCTCTCGCCGTCGGCGGCCTCGTCGATGGCCGGCCGGTTCGCCGCAAGGCGTGCCCGCGGTGCGGCGGCGCTTGCTGGGTGTGCGAACTCGTACAGCCGGTCGGCGAGTTTTTCGAGGCTGCCGCGCAGCTTGCGCGATTTGCGCTTGCCGCGCGCCATGAACATCGACAGGTCAGTGCCGCGTTCGGAGCTGAGGTCGACGCTGCCGACGAAGGTCAAGCCGTGATTGGCGTGCCACTCGTCGTCGCTGAGAGGGCTCGATCCGATGGCCGTCACCAACCCGAGCGGTCCGGGTTCGGAGGCTTCTGTGACCAGAGCGCCCTGGAGGTGCTCGAGGCTCGGGACCTGCGCGTTGTCGCGGGTGACCACCAGCACAGCAGCGGCGCAGGTGGTCAGTTCCGACGTGCGGGCTTCGGGTGTCAGGCGGCCTCCGTCGACGATGATCCCCATCTCGCTGTCGGAGATGTCTCGCAGCTCCTCGCCGAACCGTGCGAACTTCTCGGCGACTGTCCGCGCCCCGGACGGGCTCGACGGAGTGGGCATGACATGGAAGTCGTTGAAGAGGACGTCCTGCGCGTGCTCGACGAGGCTCGCGGCGGTCACTGGTTTGCCCGCTGCCATGAACGAGGCCGTGCCGGGAGTGAACTGGATGCCGAGCTTCTGGCTCAGCGAGCCGGCGGCAGCGTCGGTCTCGATCAGCAGCACCTGGCGGCCCGACGACGCCCACTGCGCAGCCAGATAGATCGCGGTGGTGGATGCTCCCGGTGACCCATACGTGCTGTAGACCGTCAACATGTCGGCAAATAGTCCTGACTATTCACTCCCCATTGTCCACCGAAATTGCCTCGCCGTCCAGTGCCCGTTGGATGTCGTCGGCAGTGAGGTCGATTCCCAGCCTCCAGATCTGGCGATCGGTGGCGCGGAGATAGCGGCGAACCAGGCCCTGGATCTCGAGCGCTTTCGCCGGTTCGACGACGTAGATGATGTTGCCGCCCTGGACGTTGTCGAGCCGCAGCACCCCGATGAGCGAGAGCCCCGGCGCCGACGCGTCGAGCCCGGCGTCGAAGCTGTCATCTGCCAGGAAGTCTTGCGCGGGATCGAGCAGCGGCTCGCGCCCGATCAAGGCGATGGTGTCGCCGGTCTCGAGCGCGCCGTAGCTGACGTCTTCTGCGGGCAGGCTCACCTGGATGACGATGCTGCTGGCCTCGGCCTCGCTCGACAGCGGCGGCGGCCGGAACATGCCCGCCGTGATGAACGTGCCTGCGGGGATCGGACCTGTGGCCCACTGGCCGTAGATCGCGCCCATCTGATCCGCGGTGGCGGCAGCGCCCTCGCCGACGTTCGCCTCGACGAGCCTGAAGTCTGACGAGCTGACTCGTTCCCAGCGCGCGATCTCGCGTGCCGCCACGACGTACTGCCCGCGCTGATCGACGCTCTGCAGCACGTACCAGAACCCGATCGCTGCGCCTGCCACCAGCGCGAAACCGGCAAGCACCAAGCCCATGCGGCGCTTGCCGGTGCCGCCGGGCATGATGACGGGCCGCGGCTGCCCCGGCACCTCGCCTGCCGGCGTCTGGGCGAAGTCTCGGGTGGCGTCGGACACGATGCTGCCAATGTAGTGGTAATACGCATGACTATTCTCCCTCTGCCTGCGACAGACGCCGGGCGGCGCCGAGCTTGCTGCCGGATCGGCCGAATGCTGTGATCTGGACTGGCGCCTTCGTGGTCGCCGCACTGATCCTGTGGCTCACGGCAGCGGCTGCCCTCGCGGTCATCGACCTGCGGACCGGGCTCTTGCCGACCAGGCTGGTATGGGCCGCCGCTGCGTCGGTGTGGGTGCTGTACGCCGCTGCGTCGCTGACACGAGGCGACCCATCAGGCTTGTGGGGCGCACTCGCCGGGGCGCTGGCATGCAGTGCGCCGGTGTTCGCGATCCACTTCGCCCACCCGCCGTCGATGGGCTTCGGCGACGTCCGGTTCAGCGTGCTCAACGGCCTCGTGTGCGGCTGGTGGGGGTGGCACGTGGCCATGCTGGGCTTGGCTGCGAGCTTTGCCGCAGCGCTGCCCGAGGCGCTGGTGGTGATGGCGCGCCATGGCGCACGCAGCAGCCGGCCGCTGGGGCCGTACCTGGCCGTCGGCACCGCTGCCGCGGCGCTATGGGCCATGACGACATCAGGAGTCGTGCCTGGCGGCTGAGGTGAGGGAAGCGCCGCGCCATGCCGTGAACGGGTCCCCATGGCACTGTAAGAATCCCTGCCGCCGTCGGCGCCGCCGGCGGCGACTATCTCGCGATGAGAGGACCCGAACAGATGCACGACGATTGCAAAGTCCTCGACGTTCACGGCCATGTGGCGGCACCGCTCAGCCTCTACACGCCCGTCCTGCTGATGCTGGCTGCCAATTCCCCGCTGCCGAGCGCCGTCAAGACCGGTCCGATGCCGCCGATCCTGCCCTACGACATCAGCGAGCTGGAGGCCGCAGTCGCCGCCCATGTCCGCCAGCTCGACAGGCGACGCATCGACGTGCAGATCGTGGGCCCGAAGCCACCGATGCAGTTCGGTTGGGCGCCGACGCACATCATCGAGGCTTGCGCCCATCTGACCAACGACCTGATCGAAGCGCAGTGCCGGCTCGCGCCGGACCGCTTCCTGGGAGCTGCCGAGCTTCCCCAGCAGCACGACGCCTCTGATGCCGCGCACATGCTCGGCGAACTCAACCGGTGCGTGCTCGAACTGGGATTCGCTGCGGCATACGTGAGCCCCAATCCCACGGGGACGCGTTCGGCGCCCGGCCTGCATTCGCACTACTGGGATCCGTTGTACGAACGTGCCCAGCATCTGGACATCCCGCTGATCGTGCATGCGTCGGCCAACCGCGACCACCGCTCCCGCGACATCTTCCTGGGCTTCCAGATCGACTACCAGGCCGAGGAGTACTACGCGAAGCAGTTCCTGCTGAGGGGCCGCGTCTTTGACCGGCATCCTGATCTTCGGATGCTGATCTGCCACGGCGGGGGTGTGCTCGAGCGGTACCCGGAGGCCGATCGGGCCCATATGGTCGCCGACGACTTCGCCGACAACCTGTTCTACGACACCTGCGCGTACGACCCGGTGCTCCTCAGTGCTGCGATCCGTCAGCGGGGGCCAGACCGCATGTGCTTCGGCAGCGAGGTGCCGAGCGCTGCAGGGACTGCCCGCGACGGTGCGGCACGCCCCTACGACGATCTCGTGTCGCAGATCGACGAATTCGACTGGCTCGGCGACGACGAGAAGAGCGCCATCTTCCGCGATAACCCGATCCGGTTCTGCAAGGCCTTTTCGTCGTTCCTGTAGCAGTGCGGCCGCCGCTGCGCCCGTCTGGCAAGACATGTCCCAGTCGAAGAACAATGGCTATTACTATCTGCGGCACTTGCTGGTCGGGTGCGGTCAGCACTCAAGCGCGCCATCCCCGCATCGAACCAGCCGAAGGGAAGGGACGAGTCGATGACCCGAAGCAGATGGACCAGAGCGATTGCTCTCTTGTTCGCATTCGGCATGGCGGCGACCGCGTGCGGCGGTGACGAGACAGGATTCGCCCCTGCGATCGTCGAGGACCCGTCGGCCGACGCGCCCGACGCGTCTGGCGACGACGCGCCGGCTGGTGCCGGCGCGGACCTGCCTGCGGTCGAGACCGACGACGACGAGGCCGACGATCTGGGACAGATGGTGGTAGCAGAGGCGGCGAACTGCGCCGAGGAGATGGCTGCGCCGGAGCGGGGCACGTTCGCGCCGAGCGGAGACTTCAGCTTTGCAATCTCGCTCGGGGTGAACTCGCTGAACCCCCACGACGATCAGACGCCGGCGACGTTCACCTACTACAGCTGGATCTACGAAGGCTTGGTGCGCCAAGAGGCCGATGGCAGTGTCGTGCCGTGGCTGGCACAGTGCTGGGAGACGAGCGGCGACGGCAGCGAGGTGACGTTCTACCTGCACGAAGGCATCACGTTTCACGACGGTGCGCCCTTCAACGCCGATGCTGTGGTCGCCAACGTGGAATTTGTGAAGACCGCCGGTCCGCCGCAGGTGATCCCGCCGGTCGCCGGGCAGCTCGGCATCGTGGACACGGTGGAGGCGATCGACGAGCACACGGTGAAGTTCAATCTGACGGGCCCGGGCGAGATCCTCTTGCTGAGCGGGCTGATCCGCAACTCGGGCCTGATGGTGTCTCCCGCATCGCTGGGCAATGCGGCGGCGGCACCGGTCGGCACCGGCCCCTACGAGTGGGCCAGATCGAACCCTGACTTCACTCAGAACGACCTCGTCGCCAATGCCGGCTACTGGCAGCCAGGCCTCGTGGGGCTCGAGACGGTCCGGCTGGAGGTAGCGATCGATCAGGTCGCTCGGCTCGACTCGTTCAATGCGGGGCAGTACGACGCTGCTGTGGTGCTCCTCAACGACCTCGACCGGATGCTGACTGGCGACATCACCACGAACTTCACGGTGCGGATCGGATTCGTCGTCGCCGACTGGACCGGCGAGCAGATCCCGCAGCTGGCGAATCGCGAAGTGCGCTGCGCGATGGCCCAGGCGCTCAACCGCCAAGGCATCCAGGCGCAGCTGAACGACCCCGACTCGGTGAACAACCAGTTCGCGACCGGACCGTCCGACTATGCCTACATCGACGATCTCGATGTGCCCGAGTTCGACATCGAGGCGGCCAAGGCGCGCTTCGCTGCCACGGGCGAAGAGGGCTTCACGTTCACCAATGGCCACCTGCCAAGCGGATTCTGGCCAGTGCTGTCCTCGGCATGGGGTACGGCGCTCGCCGAACTGGGCATCACCATGCAGAACGAGGCGCTCGACCCGCCGAATGGTGGGGAGATGTTCGGCCGCTTGGCCCGGGGAGCGCACCCGGTGCAGATCATCCCGTTCAACGAGCCGAACGCGCTGATGTCGTTGGTGGCGCGCACCGGCGAGGCCGGCTTCAACCCGTCGAAAGTCAGTCCGGACGGGGTCGTGGATCTGGTCACGGCAGCGAGAGGCAAGAACTTCGACGCCGGCGAGGCCGATGTCGCCGCGGCATGGAAGATCATGCTCGAGGAGTGCATCTTCATAATCAACAACACCTTGACGACGGTGGTGGCCTACCAAGACGGTGTCGAAGGCGTCCATCACACCCAAGGCATACCGATCCACTTCTGGCCGCACGGGGTCACCAAGAGCTGATCGCCCGCAGCCGGGAATTCACGCCGTGGTGTGCCGGGGTTGCCTCCCGGAACCCGCGGCCCCGGCGCATTGCTTCTGCCGAACAGACTGAGGGGGGCACGTGGCGCGGTACATCGGAGTCCGCTTGCTGGCGATGGTCCCCTTGCTGTTCGCCATCGCCGTCATTTCCTTCGCCATCGCCGTCGCCATGGAGGCCCGCGGGTCCATCGCCGGCTCGGTCTGCGGTGAGGGCGCCACCATCGAGTGCATCGCCCAAGTGGAGCGCCAACTCGGGCTCGACGATCCGATGCCGATCCGGTTCCTGCGCTGGATCGCCGGCGCCGCCACCGGTGATCTCGGCACATCGTTGACCAATGAGAGCGTCTCAGTAGCGAGCCTGATCGCCGACCGCATCGGGCCCACGCTGAGCATTGTGACCTACAGCCTCGTCATCGGCGTGGCCGCTGGGATGGCGATGGGCATCGTCTCGGGCGTGCGGCCCGGCGGCGCCGCCGACCGGGTGCTGTCGGTTGTCTCTGCGGCGCTGATCGCCGCTCCCGGGTTCGTGCTGGCGATGCTGCTGTCGTGGTGGCTCGCGGTGCAGTGGGGCTGGCTCAGCCCAGCCGGCTACACCCGGCCCTCGGAGAGCATTACCGGATGGATCCGCAGCATCACGCTGCCCGCCATCGGTTTGGCCCTGCCGACTGTCGCGCTCGTGCAGCGCCAACTCCGCAGCTCCATGACGAATGCACTGCAGTCGCGCTATGTGCTCGCCGCGCGGGCCCGCGGCATCAGGAGAACATCGCTCATCGCTGAGCATGCGCTGCCCAATGCGATGATCCCGACGGTCACTGCGATCGGCTTTCGGGCAGCCGCAGCGCTGGGGCTGACGTTCACCGTGGAGGTGGTGTTCAACATCAACGGCATGGGCACGCTGCTCATCACCGCGATCCAGACCCGCAACGTGACCGTGCTGCAAGGCTCGATGCTGGTGGTGGGCATCGTGGTGCTTGTCGTCAATCTGCTCGTCGACATCAGCTATGGCCTGCTGAACCCCAAGGTGAGGCTGGAGTCGTGAGCGACGCCTCGACCGCAACAGCGGTGTCGGCACAGCAGCCGGTGCGGGCTGCGAGCGCACGCTCTAGGTTCTGGATGCGGCTGTTCCGCAACCCGCTCACCGTGACGGCCGCAGTGTGGGTGACGCTGCTTGTGCTGGCGTGGCTGTGGCCGGGGCTGCTGGCACCTCATGATCCCTACGCCGGCGACGTCACGCTGACACGAACGTTCGAGGGGCCGAGCTGGGACCACTGGCTGGGAACCGACGGGCAGGGGCGCGACCTCTACAGCCGGGTCGTGTTCGGAGCACGGTTCGCTGTGAACTCGATCCTGATCGCGACGGTCGTGGCCGTCGGGCTCGGTGTGCCGGTGGGCCTGTTCTCGGGCTGGCGAGGCGGTCGCGCCGACCGCATCGTGATGTGGATCAACGATGTGCTGTTCTCGTTGCCGATCGTGCTGTTGGCGATGGCGGTCATCATCGTGCTGGAACCGAGCTTGCCTTCGGCGATGCTCGGTGTCGGTATCGCCATGGCGACGCGGTTCGCGCGTCTGACCCGTGCATTGACCCTCTCGGAGAAGGAGGAGCTCTACGTCGACGCGGCGCGCATCACCGGGCTGTCGCCGTCGACGATCTTGCGCCGCTACATCGCGCCGAACCTGCTGCCGTCGCTCATCGTGCAAATCGCCATCATCTCAGGAGCGGTCATCCTCATCGGCGCCACGCTCAGCTTCCTGGGCATCGGCGCCAAGCTCGACGACCCCGACTGGGGAGTCATGCTGGCTCGGGCCCGCTCTGATTTCCGCTTCGAAGGAATCTGGCAGATCGTGCCTGCCGGCGGAGCGCTGGTGCTCACCGTGCTGGCATTCAACCTGCTCGGCGACGGCATCCGCGACTCGCTCGGCCGTGATGCCGCCAACAGCTCGCTGACGGTGCCCCGGAAGGTCGCGCTGCCTCCCGTGGTGCAGCTTCATGCGAGCAGCGCCGTCCTGTCGATCCGGGATCTCGCTGTCGGGTTTCCGGCCGCTGGGGGCATGGTCAACCGGGTGCTGTCGGATGTGTCGCTCGAAGTGTTCCCGGGCGAGACGCTGGGAGTGGTCGGCGAGTCTGGCTCGGGCAAGAGCATGACGATGCTGGCGGCGCTGGGTCTCACGCCCGCGCCCGGGTATCTGAGCCAGGGAAGCGTTTCGTTCGACGGCCGCGAGGTCACCTTCCTGCCCGAGCAGGAGTGGCAGGAGATCCGCGGGCGCGACATCGGTGTCATTTTCCAAGAACCGGTTGCTGCGCTCAACCCTGCGCTGCGAGTCGGGCGGCAGATGGTGCAGTCGCTGCTCGTGCATACCGACACGTCCAGATCGCAGGCGCGAGTGCGGGCTGCCGAGTTGCTTGCCGAGGTGCAGGTTCCCGATCCGGAACGGCGGCTCGATCAATACCCGCACGAGTTGTCCGGCGGCATGGCACAGCGGGTGGGCATCGCCATGGCGCTGGCCTGCGAGCCGAAGCTGCTCATCGCAGACGAGCCCACGACTGCACTCGACGTCACCGTGCAGGGTCAGATCCTCGACTTGTTGGCAGAAGTTCAGCGGCGCCACGAGATGGCCGTCATCCTGATCACGCATGACCTCGGCGTCATAGCCGATGCCGCCGACCGTGTGCTGGTGATGTACGCCGGCCAAGTGGTAGAGACAGCACCCGTCTCGACGCTGTTCTCGCAGCCGCGCCACCCCTACACGCGGGCGCTGCTCGATACGATGCCGCAGAGCCACCGCGGGCACGGCGACCTCCCGGTGATCGCAGGGGTTGTGCCGTCTGCTGCTGCGTGGCCGGACGGGTGCCGCTTCGCGCCGCGCTGCGAGTTCGCGACGGACCGATGCCGCACGTCGGTGCCGTTGCTGGAAGCCATCGGCACCGATCGGGTGCGTTGCGTGCGCCATGCCGAGTTCGAGTTCGGCCCGCCCGTGGAGACGACTGCGTGAGGGCGCCGGTCCTTGAGGTCGAGAACCTGCATGTGCACTTCGCCGGCCGGCAGCGGCTGTTTCGCCCAGCGATGCCCACCGTGAAGGCGGTCAACGGCCTCAGCTTCGCGATCGAGCCGCACCGCACGTTCGGGCTGGTCGGCGAGTCTGGCTCGGGCAAGTCCACGGTGGCACGGGCGATCCTGCAGCTCACCGAGGTCACGGCGGGCACCATCCGACTCGATGGGGCCGACGTCACTCATGTGCCGCGTCAGGCAGAGCTGGCGTTTCGCAAGCGGGTGCAGGCCGTTTTGCAGGATCCGTATTCCTCGTTGAACCAGGTGCACCAGGTTCGCACCATCGTGGGCGACGGCATCACCCGTCACTTCGGCATCAAGCCGGGCCCCGAACGTGAGCAACGTGTCTTGGCGCTGCTCGGCGAGGTCGGCCTGGTTGACGAGTTCCTCGACCGCTACCCCTACGAGATGTCCGGCGGTCAGCGTCAGCGCGTGTCGATCGCACGGGCACTGGCGGTAGCGCCGGATCTCATCATCGCGGATGAGGCCACGAGCGCTCTCGATGTGTCCATCCAGAGCCAGGTCATCAACGTGCTGCGGCGGGCGCAGGCCGACACCGGCGTGGCATTCCTGTTCATCGGGCACGATCTCGATGTCGTGCGGCACGTCAGCGACGATGTCGGGGTGATGTACCTCGGTTACCTGGTCGAGCAGGGGGCCGCCGACGGCGTCTACGACCTGCCGGCCCACCCGTACACCGAGATGCTCATTGCCTCGGTGCCGGTGCCCGACCCGGCCGCGCAGGCAGAGCGCAGAGCGCTGCGGCAGACGTTCAAGAAAGAAGCCGAGCCGCCCAGCCCTTCCGACCTGCCGGCCGGCTGCCCGTTCGCGAATCGGTGTCCGGTGGCGATGGACATCTGCACGGAGCTGATGCCAGAGGCCAC
Organism: Acidimicrobiia bacterium; assembly: GCA_022827265.1. Classification (GTDB taxonomy): domain Bacteria; phylum Actinomycetota; class Acidimicrobiia; order Acidimicrobiales; family Poriferisodalaceae; genus Poriferisodalis. The sequence continues at coordinate 91,548 of JAJDTF010000131.1, forward strand.
CGCTGCCCGGCACGGGGGCTACGTGCGCTGCCACCTGCACACGAGCGGCCCGGTGCTCGCCGGCGAGTCGGTCGTGCCCTACATCCGCTCGGCGTCGGCGGCGAGGTAGGCGACGGTGCGGCTCGAACCGACGGGGTCGAACCCGCCGAATGTGCTGTTCATCATCACCGACCAGCAGCGCGCCGACCACGTTGGCTTTGTCGGCAATGACGTGGTGCGCACGCCGCATCTCGACTCGATTGCCGCGAGGGGGACGGTGTTCGACAACGCCTGGGTGGCCAACCCGGTGTGCATGCCGAATCGGTCTTCGATCATGACCGGCCGAATGCCCTCGGTGCATGGTGTGATTTTCAATGACCGCTCGCTGGAATTGGGCGCGAACACCCACGTGCGGCAGTTCCGCGAGGCCGGCTACCGGACCGCACTGATCGGCAAATCGCACCTGCAGCACGGCATGAGCCGCAACGCAGTCGTGGAAAGCGGGCTGCGATCCGCCGTCGACAGCCCGTACCCGGCAGGGTGGGACACCCTGGAGCATGCAGAGCGCTACTTCGACGGGGAGCCGGAGTTCCCTGAGAGCTTCTATGGCTTCGGGCACGTCGAGCTGGCGATCGACCACGGATCGCGCATCACCGGGCACCACATGCGCTGGGCGTTGGAGCAGGGCGCGTCGCAGGAGGAACTCGTCGTGCCGTACACGGCTGAGTGCGCAGCCGAGCGGCGCCATGACGGTTGGTGGCAGATCTACCGGCCGACTTACGCCGAAGAGCTGCACTCGAGTCGCTTCGTTGCGGACCGCACCGCGGCGTTCATCACTGACGCGGCGCGTGCAGGGGTGCCGTGGCTCGTGTGGGCCTCATTCCCCGACCCTCACCACCCGATGTGCCCGCCGGGGAAGTGGTTCGACCGCCATCGACCCGACGAGATGGCGCTCCCCCGTACCGTCGACGACCCTCTCGACTCGGCGCCGGAGCATCTGCGGCGCTTCGCACGCATGCATCCTTCCCGCCAGCAGTACTGGGTGCACCCGTGCGGCCTCGACGGCGACCACGACTTGGCGCGTGCAGCGATCGCCGCCACCTACGGCATGGTCGAGATGATCGATGACTGCGTCGGGCAGATCTTGGCCGCTGTGGAGCGCGCTGGCGCGCACGACAGCACCATCGTGGTCTTCACGACCGACCATGGCGACATGATGGGCGACCACGGGCTGCTCCTGAAGGGCTGCATGCACTACCGCGGGACGCTGCAGGTGCCGTTGGTGATCGCCAGCCCCGCTCATGGCGCGGAGCGGACGTCATCGCTGGCGAGTTCGGTTGATCTGGGACCGACGTTGCTCGACCTCGCGGGACTGGAGTTCTACGACGGCATCCAAGGTGTGAGCCTGGTGCCGGTGCTCGACAGCCCGGCAGCGTCGGTGCGGGAACTGGTACTCATCGAAGACGACATTCCCGACTCGAACCGCTCGTGGGCGGACATGCCTGCCAAGACACGGACGATCATCGCCGGCGGCATGAAGTACACCCGCCATTCGACAGGCGAGGACCAGCTCTTCTGCCTCGATGACGATCCAGATGAGCTGACTGAGCTCAGTGCCGACTACCCGACAGCGCACGCTGCGATGGTCGAGCGACTGGCTGATGCGCTGATCGAGGCCGCAGACTCTGCCCGATGACTGGCTGACTAGCCGCAGTCGAGTCCTTGCAGGGCGAGGCGCCTGCGGCAATCGCTTTCGACCGCCTGCCAAGCAGTCTGTGCCATGCCGACGGCGACCTGAGCCTCGACGGCAGCGTCCGCCGAGGTGTCCTTACAGCGTTCGATCAGAGCTCTGCCAGTGTCGGCCAACTCTGCGGTTGCCCATTGCATGATGTCGTAGGCCATTTGCGCGCCTGCGACATCGCCGCTGGGCAGGTCTTCGGTGATCTGATGCTGCCGGCTTTCGATGGCACTGAGCAGTGACTTCAGCGAGTACAGCTTGGCCTTGCAAAACGTGTCCACACGGGGTGTCGTGGTCGTGGTGGGCGGCACCGTGGCTATAGGTACTGCTTCGATGGGTGCCGTGTTGATGGGCGTCGAGTTGATGGGTGCCGAGTAGATGACAGCATCGGCGCGTGGCGACGGCTGTGGGTTCGGCTGTGGCGGTGACAGGGCGTGGCGGTCGGGTGCCGACGGCTGTTGTGTCGCGCCGTGGTTCATCGCTTGAGCGCCAGCACCGCAGCCCGTGACAACCTGCAGCACGATCGCGGCGGCCACCACGCCGAGCGTTCCGGCGCCGCCGCCCCCGTCTCGCGGCTTGCCCGACAACGGGGCTCTTCGAGGAGGGGGGGCAGCCGGGGACCGGGTGGCCGGTCCCCGGCTGCACTCACATGCTCGACTCCCAAGCACGCGTTACGACAATAGCAACTATTATTCGCCCCGATGGCTTCGTCGGACACAGCAGCTTCGGAAGCACTGCGATCGATCAACCACCTCTTCGCCCGGCAGATCATCGATCTGACCGACCGAGTATGCGTCGCAGTCGGCTACGGCGTGTCGACGTTCTCATTCGTGCTCGGTGACGCGGGCATCGTTGCCGTCGATTCCGGTTCGCTGCCCGGGGAATCGGCTGCCGCCATCGCCGAACTGCGTGCCCGCACCGACCTGCCGATCCTCGGCCTCGTCTACACCCATGGACACCCGGATCACACCGGCGGAGCGTCCGCATTCCTGGATGAGAACCCCGATATTGAGATCTGGGGCATCGCTCGCTTCGGCGACGAGGCTCGTCGCTTCGGCCGCAACGGCGCTCACATTGCCCGTCGGCGCGGACTCCGACAGGCCGGATTCCTGCTGCCTCCAGAGAAACGCATCAACAACGGCATCGCACCGGCGATCTATCCGGAAGAGGGGACGCTTGCACAGGGCCCCGCCGGTGGCCCCGATCCCAGGGCGTTGCCGAACCAGACCTTTGAGACTCAGGCCACCATTTCGCTCGGCGGCGTCACGCTGGAGGTGTCCTACAACCCCGGTGAGACCGACGACCAGATCATGACGTGGTTCGCGGACCAGCGAGTGGTGTTCGCTGGCGACAACATGTACCGGTCGTTTCCCAACCTGTACGCGATCCGCGGCACCCAGTACCGCGATGTGCGGGATTGGTGCGAGTCGGTCGACCGCATCAGGGCAATGCGCGCCGAGCACCTCGTGCTCGGGCACACCATTCCGTTCTCGGGAGCGGCCCAAGTGGATCGGGCGCTCGATGTGTACAGCCGAGGGCTGTGGCACATCTACGACCAGACCATCGCTGGCATGAACGACGGAAAGACCCCTGACGAACTGGCTCACGAAGTGGCCCTGCCGCCTGATCTTGCCGCCGATCCCTTGCTCGGCGAGTACTACGGCAATGTGAGCTGGGGCGTGCGCGCCATCTACAGCGGCATCCTCGGATGGTTCGACGGCAATCCGGCGCAAATGAACCCGCTCCATCCTCGCGACCGTGCGGGGCGAGTAGCGGCGCTGGCCGGAGGTGTCGACGTGCTGTTCGAACGGGCGAGTGAGGCGCTCGCTGCGGGGGAGGCACAGTGGGCTGCCGAACTGGCCGACATGGTGCTGGCCCTCGGCCACCGGAAACGCGAGTCACTCGTGCTCAAGGCCGATGCCGTTGACGATCTCGCCTACAACATGGTGACTGCGACTGGTCGCAACTATCTCCACACCTGTGCCCAGGAGTTGCGTGCCGAAGCAGCTTCGATGAACGAGGACGCAACGGCGGCCCGCTGAGCGGCCGAGCGCGGCAGACTGTCGCGGCTGCACTGCCTGATGGCAGGTCTCGCTCGGGAGGGGGTCTGTGTCCGGTCATTCCAAGTGGGCCACGATCAAGCACCGCAAGGGCGCCGCCGACAAGGCGCGCGGGAAGCTGTTCGCCAAGCTGATCCGCCAGGTCGAGGTGGCCTCCCGCGAGGGCGGTGGCGACCTCGACGCCAACGCGACCCTGCGGACGATGTATCAGAAGGCACGCGACAACTCGGTGCCGCTGGACACGATCGAGCGGGCCATCAAGCGGGGCACCGGCGAGCTCGAGGGCGTGTCGTACGAGCAGGTCACCTACGAGGGTTACGCGCCGGGGGGCGTGGCGATGTTCGTGGACGTATTGACAGACAACCGCAACCGCACCGGCTCGGAGATCCGCAGCGTGTTCACGCGCGCCGGCGGGTCGCTGGCTGAGCCGGGCGCGGTGGCGTGGCAGTTCGAGCGCAAGGGCGTGGTGGTGGTGCCGGCGGTGGAGCCGGTGCCCGACAGTGCCGCGGCCGGAGGCACGGTGCCCGACGAAGACGAGTTGATCCTGGTGGCGCTGGATGCAGGCGCCGAGGACGTCGAGCAGGAGGGCGATACCTGGCGGGTCACCGCCGCTGCCGCCGACACGATGGCGGTGCGAGAGGCCATCGAGGCAGCGGGCATCGCGGTCACGTCAGCCGACTTGACCTATGCGCCGCAGAACCTGATCGAGCTGACCACCGTGTCGGAGGCCAAGCAGGTGATGGCGGTGCTCGACGCGCTCGACGATCACGACGATGTGCAAGGCGTGTACGCCAACTTCGACATCAGCGACTCGCTGCTGGAGGCAATCGCCAGCTGAGCACATGTGCGTTTCGGCTCTCATCCCAACAGGGCGGAGCGGCGCGGCGCATACCCGGCTCGGACGGTGCCAAAGGCTACGGTTCGTACTGATGTTCGTATTGGGGATCGACCCCGGATTGTCGCGCTGCGGCTACGGCGTGCTAGAGCAAATCTCGGGCTCCGGGACGCAGCGCACGCGCGCTGAGGCAGTTGCCCTCGGTGTCATCCGCACCGATCCAGCAGAGTCCCAAGCGGCGCGCCTCGCCACCCAGATGGGAGAGCTGCAGGCGCTCATCTCCGAGTTCCAGCCCTCGGTGATGGCCGTGGAGCGTGTCTTCTTCCAGGTCAACGCGCGCACGGCGATCGGCGTCGCGCAGGTGGCCGGCCTTGCCATGGCGGTCGCGGCCGCTGCGGGCCTCGAGGTGGTCGAGTACACGCCGACCCAGGTCAAGCAGGCCGTGGCGGGTTGGGGCGGTGCCGACAAGGATCAGATGAAGCGCATGGTGGCCGAGCTGTTGGCGCTGCCGGGGTCGCCGGAGCCGGCCGATGCCGCCGACGCGGCGGCCGTCGCTTTGTGCCACCTGTCCCAGGCGCCATGGCACAGCGCTTCGACCGGCGCCCGGGCGCGCGTGCTGCTGCCCGCATCGGGCGCAGCCGCGGCCCCGCCTGGCGCACCGTGATCCCGGCCGGAGACTCGTCCCGATGATCGGTCCACAATGATCGGCCCATCATGATCGGCTCAGTGCGCGGACGCCTGCTCGACAAGGACCCTGGCGGCGAGCTGCTGATCGAGGCCGGCGGTGTGGGGTACCGCGTGGTCGTCGCTCCCTCCACGCTGGCCGGCGCCGGGCCGGTGGGTGACGAGTGCTTCGTGTATGCCCACCATCACGTGCGCGAGGACACCTCCGACCTGTACGGATTTGCCGAGCTCGACGAGCGGCGCTGCTTCGAGGCGCTGCTCAGCGCGCACGGCGTGGGGCCTGCGCTGGCGCTTGCCGTGCTCTCGCACTTGCCGCCAGACGAGCTGCGGCGGGCCGTCGCCGCCGACGACGCCGCGGCGCTGGAGCTGGTGCCCGGCATCGGTGCCAAGACGTCCAAGCGGATGGTGCTTGACCTGAAGTCACGGCTCGGCGCGCCCGAGACTGCCGGCGCTGGTGCTGTGGCGGCAGCCGGCGACGGTGCTGGCTCTGCGGTTACGGAAGTGCGGGCCGCGCTGAGCCAGATGGGCTTCGCTCCGGCCGAGATACGCGACGCCATGGCCGCCGTCGCGATCGAGGCAGCACGCGACGGCGATGCCGGCACGGGCGCCTTGCTACGCGTGGCATTGCAGGAGCTGGGTCCGCGATGAGCGCGATGACACGACACGTCTGGCCGAGGTTGAAGTGGCCGTGGCGGGGTGGGCGATGAGCGCAGGGGGAGCCCGCAGCGAGGGCTACCGGCGCGACGAATCGGCGGCCGCGGCAGGACCGGGCCGCAGCGAGGTCACCGATCCGGCCCGATCGTCGTCTGACGACGGCGATGCCGAGGCTTCCCTGCGGCCGCGGTCGCTGGAGGACTTCGTTGGTCAGCCCGAGGTACGCGAGCACGTCGCCATCACGCTGCGCGCCGCGCTGGCCCGTGGCCAGTCGCCCGACCACCTGCTGTTCGCCGGCCCGCCGGGGCTGGGCAAGACCACGCTGGCGGGCATCATCGCCGTCGAGCTGGGTGCTGCGCTGCACCTCACCTCGGGGCCGGCGGTGGAGCGAGCAGGCGATCTCGCAGCAATCCTCACCAATCTGGCCGACGGCGATGTGCTGTTCATCGACGAGATCCACCGCCTGCCCAAGGTGGTCGAGGAAGTGCTGTACCCGGCCATGGAGGACTTCGCCATCGACATCGTGCTGGGCAAGGGACCGGCTGCGCGCTCGATCCGATTCGAGCTGCCCCGGTTCACCCTCGTGGGCGCCACCACTCGTACTGGGCTCATCTCGGGACCCCTGCGAGACCGCTTCGGCCTGGTCGAGCGCCTCGACTACTACTCGACGGAGGATCTCACAACGATCGTGGCTCGTGCGGCCGGGATTCTGGGTGTGGACGTCGATGCCGAGGGGGCCGCGGAGATCGCGTCACGCAGCCGCGGCACGCCGCGGATCGCCAACCGGTTGCTTCGCAGGGTGCGCGACTTCGCCGAGGTGCGCGCCAGCGGCGCCGTCGACGTGGCGGTGGCGCAGGAAGGGCTCGCCGCGTTCGGCGTCGACGGGCTCGGGCTCGACAAGGTCGACCGGGCGATTCTCGACGCTCTCGCGGTGACCCATGCTGGGCGACCGTTGGGACTGTCCACTCTGGCGATCACTGTGGGAGAGCAGACCGAGACGGTGGAGGACGTGTACGAGCCGTTCCTGATCCAGCGCGGGCTGCTGCAGCGCACGCCGCGGGGCCGCGTCGCCACCGCCGCGGCCTACGCGCATCTCGGCGTCGACGTGCCGCCGCTCGCAGAGCTTGCAGACACCTCCGCAGGCAGCGACGACGCCACCCTGTTCGATGCATCTGCGGCAGCGGATCCACCGGCCACGCCATCCGCCGAGCCTCCCGCAGATGCACCGGTGGAGATCGACGACACAGCCTGGTGAGCCTGCGCGGGGCTGACCGATCTTTGACGCATGACACCCGGTGGAGCGGCCCGGGCCGCTGATTCGCGAGCCGACGTAGCCTCCCGACCGATGAGTGCTTCGCGGCTGCGGATGGAGGAGTTCGACTATGAACTGCCGCCATCGTCGATAGCGCACGTGCCCGCCGAGCCGCGTGACGCGGCCCGCTTGCTCGTGGACTGCGGTCCGGATCGGCCAGCCGAACATCGTTGCGTCAGCGACTTGCCGTCGCTGCTCGGCCCCGGGGACCTCCTGGTGGTCAACGAGACACGTGTGATGCCCGCCCGGCTGCCGCTTCGCAAGCGCACCGGCGGAGCGGCCGAAGTGCTGCTGCTCGCCCCGCTCGCGAGTCGACCGTCGGACAGCTACGCGGAGCGCCTGCCGAGCGGCAGGGCGGGCACCGGCGATGCCGTGCCGGACATGTCCTGCGCAGCGACGGAATCTGAGCACAGTGAGGCGGGTTGGGCGGCGCTCGTGCGACCCTCTCGGCGGATCGCAAACGGAACGGTGCTGGTCTCCGAGCGCGACCCGAGCGTGCGAGTGGTGGTGGGCGAGCGCCTGGACCGGCAGCGCCGGGCCGTGCAAGTGCTCGTGGGTGAGACGCCTCTTGCCGATGTGTCGCAGGCTCCGCTGCTCGAACGAGCGGGGGAGGCGCCGCTGCCGCCCTACATCGACCCACATACCGCGCGAGGCGCCATTGCTCAGCGACTAGGTGTCGATGCCGCCGACAGCGATGCTGCTCGGGCGGCGCTGGCCGATCGCTACCAGACCGTGTACGCCCGGTCAGATGGCTCGGCAGCAGCGCCGACGGCAGGGCTTCACTTGACCGATCGCGTGCTGGATGCGCTGCGTTCGAACGGCGTCGGCATCGCGACGGTGGATCTCACTGTTGGCTTGGCCACCTTCGCGCCGGTGACGGCCGAGCACGCCGATGAGCACGAGATGCACACCGAGCACTACCGGGTGCCGGCGCAGACGCTCGCCGCCTGCGCGGCGGCCGAGCGCGTCGTTGCGGTGGGCACTACCACCGTGCGCGCACTGGAGGCAGCGGCCCGCCAACTACAGGTCCGAAGGCAGGCAGCAGGCGACGCCGGCACAGCCGACGCTCCGGCGGCGCAGACGAGCACAGGCGATGTGTGCGGCTGGACCGAGCTGTTCCTGCGGCGGGGTGCTGGGTTCCTGCTGGTCGACGCGATGCTCACCAACTTCCACCTGCCCCGATCATCCCTGCTGCTGCTGATCGACGCGTTCATCGGGCCGCGCTGGCGTGATCTGTACGAGACGGCGCTTGCGGACGGCTACCGCTTCCTGTCCTTCGGCGATGCGATGCTGCTCCGGCGTACACCACACTCATGAGCGGTCCAGACAGCCCTCTGGTGTTCGAGCTGCTGGCGACGGACGGCTCGGCTCGACGGGGACAGGTAACGACGGCTCGCGGGACGTTCCAGACGCCGGTATTCATGCCCGTGGGTACCCGCGGTGCGGTGATCCATCTCGACGCCACCGACTACGAGCATCTCGGCCTTGAGGTCGTGCTGGCCAACACGTATCACCTGCTGGCGCGGCCCGGAATCGACGTGGTGGAAGCGCTCGGCGGGCTGCACGGCTTCTCCGGCTGGGACGGCCATTTCCTCACCGATTCCGGCGGCTTCCAGATCATGTCCCTCGGCCGCCGTCCCGGCGGCGCAGATCAGCCCGGCCGCCGTGCCGGCGGCGCAAGTCAGCCCGGCCGCCAAGACGGCTCCCCGCAGGATGCGAAATCCAAGGTGGACGACGAAGGCGTGACCTTCCGTTCGACCTACGACGGCACCCAGATGCGGCTGACACCTGAGGATGCCGTCGATGCGCAGCGCCGCCTGGGATCGGACATCCAGATGGCGCTCGACATCTGCCCCGAACTGCCCGCACCCCCCGATGAGGTGCGCGAGGCAACCGAACGCACCCACCTGTGGGCAGCCAGGGCCGCGGCAGCCATGGACGCTGCGCGCCAGGGCGGGATCGCCGGAGGGCAGGCATTGTTCGGCATCTGCCAGGGCGGCATCGATCCCGGCCTCCGGCGCGACAGCGCCGAGACGCTGGCGTCGATCGGTTTCGACGGGTACGGCATCGGCGGGCTGTCTGTGGGCGAGTCCCGCAGCGAGATGGGCCCGGCACTGCACGCAGCAACCGAGGTGCTGCCTGCGGACCGGCCTCGCTATCTGATGGGCGTGGGCGATCCGGCTCGCATTGTCGACGCCATCGCAGCCGGAGTCGACATGTTCGACTGCGTGCTGCCGAGCCGGCTCGGCCGCCATGGCACTGCGCTCACGCCCGATGGGCGCATCAACATTCGCAATGCCCGGTTCGCCCGCGATGCCACACCGCTCGACACCCGTGAGGAGGGCGCCGACGGTCGCCCCCGGCCCGGTGCTCGTTTCAGCCGTGGCTATCTCCGGCACCTGATGAGCGTGAACGAGCCGACGGCCAGCCGCATCCTGACGCTGCACAACATCGCATTCCTCAACGAGCTGGTGGCCGACGCTCGCTCCGCTGTCGAAGCAGGCCGCTTCAGCACGTTCCGCGAGCAGGTCAATGAAGTCTGGGGCTGAGCCGCTGCCGGCAGGGGCAGCCCGGTACGCTGACCCGCCGTGCCGGCCTCGGATCGGCAGCGTGCTGCACGCGGCGCGTTGCGCTCGGGGGCCTATCGCACGGCGCAATTTGCCAGCGGCCGCTGGCGAGGTGCCCCGCCGAACGACGCCACGCTGAGGAGCACGTCATGAGTTCGATCATCATCCTCGTCGCACTCTTCGCCATCATGTATTTCCTGATGATCCGGCCGCAGCGCAAGCGGGCCGCCGAGCGCGCCGCGATGCTGCGCGCCGCAGACATCGGCGACGAGGTCGCCACGGTCGGCGGCGTCATCGGCAGGATCGTGGCGGTCGAGGAGCCCGGTGAGGTGGTGTGCCTCGAGGTGGACAGCGACGTGGAGCTGCGCGTGCAGCGCCGCGCCATCGGCGAGATCATCACGTCCGCCAGCGGCGGGGGTGCCGGAGATGCGCCCGCATCGGACGGCGTCGACGAATCGGAATGAGCTTGACTGCAGCGCACAGCGCAGGCATGTACGCGGGTGTCGGCGCGGCGGCGGCCGCGGCGGGAATCGCTTGCCGACGCCTGTGAGGCTCGGCTTCGGGGTCTGACATGCGCCGCTCGCAGATCGTCTCGCTTCTCCTCGCGATCCTGATCGGGTTCGGCTCGCTCGCGGGCGTGCTGGCCGCGGGCTGGGCGCCTGTGCTGGGCGTGCAGCTGCAGGGCGGTGTGGAGGTGCTGCTGCGGCCCACGGCCCCGGCCGACGACGAGCAGCTGGAGAGCGCCATCGAGATCATCCGGTCGCGTGTCGATGCGCTCGGTGTGGCCGAGCCCGACATCACACGTCAAGGCGAGCAGGTGGTGGTGCAACTGCCGGGCGTCAAGGACAAGCAGCGTGCGGTCGACTTGGTGGGGCAGACAGCAGAGCTGCGGTTCCGGCCCGTGCTGCTGACGTTCAACCGCTTCGACGAGGCCGAGCTCCGCTCCGCGCTGGACCTCGCCGACGCCTACAACGGGGCGATTGCCGACGCCGCTGAAGCCGAGGGCGAACCCGAGCCCAGTGCAGATACTGAGCCGGCGCCTGACGCGGAGGCCACCGACGATTCGTTGGCCGACTCCTCGGCCGCTCATGCAGACGGGCCGGCGGAAACCGTCGAAGACCCCGAGATCATCGAGCCCGAGACGCCGCCGACGGAGGCGGACGAGCCCATCGAGATCGAGATCGAAGAGCCTCTGGAACTCACGCAGCCCGAGGACGACTTGGCGGAGCGGACGGTTGTGCTGACCGACCGCGGCCAGATCACCGGCTATGTGCTCGGCCCGGCCGAGCTGACGGGCGAGGCGGTCGCCGAGGCAGCGGCGACGTTCAACAACGAATGGGTGGTCAACGTCGACCTCACCGACGAGGGCGCTGTCGGCTTCGACGAGATCGCGGCCCGCTACTTCGGGCAGCAGGTCGCGATCGTGCTCGACGGCATCGTCGAATCCGCCCCGGTCATCCGGGCCACCGAATTCGGGGGCACAGCCGTCATCTCGGGCACGTTCGACGAGGAAGGGGCGCGCGACCTCGCGGTTGCATTGCGCTTCGGCGCCCTGCCCGTCGAGTTCGAGCAGGACGATGTGCGCACCGTGTCGGCCACGCTCGGCGAGGGCACGCTGCGTGCGGGCGTGATCGCCGGCATCGTCGGGTTGATCCTCGTGGGCCTGTACATGCTGGCCTACTACCGGCTGCTCGGCATTGTGGCGGTGGCCAGCCTGGCCATCAGCGGGTCGGTCCTGTGGTCGCTCATCAGCTGGCTCGGCGAGAGCCGCGGGCTGGCGCTGACACTGGCCGGCACCACCGGCATCATCGTGTCGATCGGCGTACAGGTCGACTCGAACATCGTCTATTACGAGCGGATCAAGGAAGAGGTGCGCCGCGGCCGGGCGGTGCGCTCGGCAGCCGACGCCAGCTTCAAGGGCGCCTTCATGACCATCGTGTGGGCCGACTTGGCATCACTCATCGGCGCCGGGGTGCTGTACCAGCTCACCAGCGGCACCGTCCGCGGCTTCGCCCTGTATCTCGGGCTGGCAACGCTGATCGACCTGGCCGTGTCGTACTTCTTCATGCGCCCGCTGGTGGTGTTCATCGCTCGACGGCTGGTGAACGAGCAACCCCGGCGCCTCGGCGTGCTGCCGCCAGCCGACGGCGATGTCGCCCCGGCAATGGCGACCACGGGAGGCACATCGTGATTGCAGCGCTGCGCACCTTCTACCGAGGCGAGAACAGCTGGGACATCCTGCGCCTGTCACGCAAGGTGCTCCTGGGTTCCGCGGCGGCGGTGCTGATCTGTGTCGTGGCGCTGTTCGTCCGTGGCTTGAACCTGGGCATCGAGTTCGAAGGCGGCTCGGTGTGGGAGATACCGGTGCCCGAGGAAGCTCAAGGCGCCGGGGCGGATGACGCGGCAGCCGCTGATGGCGACGAGTCCGACGAACTCGGCACCGTCGACGAAGCCGGCAGCGAAGCTGACTCCGCGACCGGCGCCAGCGGCAACCGCACCGGTGTGACGACCGATGACGTCGCCGCTGTAGCCGCGGCGGCGGGCGTGCCCGACGCGCGCGTGCAGTTCGTGGTGGTCACCGGCGCGCCCGACATCTTCCGGGTGCGCGGCGTGCTGGGGCCCGATGCCGACAGCGCGGCGGTGGCCGGAGCGCTGGCTGACGCCGTCGGCGTCGATGTGGAGAGCCTGTCGTCGCGGCAGGTCAGCCCGTCGTTCGGCGACGAGGTCGCCGGCAAGGCGCGCCGGGCGCTCGTGGTGTTCTTCGTGCTGATCGCGCTGTACCTGTGGTTCCGCTTCGAGTGGAAGATGTCGGTGGGCGCGCTGATCGCCGTGGGGCACGACATCGTGCTGACCGTCGGCGCCTACGCGCTGTTCGGGTTCGAGGTGACGCCGGCGACAGTGGTGGCGTTCCTCACGATCATGGGCTATTCGCTGTACGACACGATCGTCGTATTCGACCGGGTGAAGTCCAACGAGCGGTCGCTGCCGGCGCGCAGCCACTTCACCTACCACGCGCTCGCCAACGTGTCGCTCAACCAGGTGCTGACACGTTCGGTGAACACCTCGATCACCTCGGTGCTGCCCGTGCTGTCGCTGCTCGTCGTGGGCGCCGGGTTCCTCGGTGCGGGCACCCTGGCGGAGTTCGCGACGGCGCTGCTGATCGGTCTGCTCGTCGGGTCGTACAGCTCGATCTTCGTGGCGATGCCCACGGTTGCGTGGCTGAAGGGCTACGAGCCCGGCTGGGCCGCCGCACAGGTTGCGGCCGACGCCGCCGGCCGTCACGACTCGATGGAAGCTGCCACCCAGGCGCTCGCCGCGGAGAACTACACCCGCAGCGCCCCGCCCCGCCCCCGCAAGAAGGGCCGCCGCCGCTAGCTCTCTACTCGCCGGTGGTCCAGTACCACTGCGGACCTCACGCGCCGCTCCGTACCCAGCTGGTTCGAACCAAGTCCGATGCTGATGAGAGCGAACACGTGCGTGCGTCCGGTCTGGAAGACTGGCAGGCCGTATGTGTCTCTCACTACATTCACGGCTCAGCATGATCATTCCTACGCGAATGACGCCGGGGGAGTTCAATTGGACGGGATCTTTCGATGATCACCTGCCGGTTCTCTTGTCAAGCCGAGTGAGGTGCGGGCAGGCAGAAGGCCGGCATCGATGACCATGACTGATCGCCCGCCGCCGCGTCGGCCGGGCACACCGCCGCCGAAGGGGGGGGGGGTCACAGCCGCCCTTTAGGCCTACGGCGGCCGGTACCGCTACCGGACCGCCGAAAGCAAGCTTCGCAGCCGCAGCAGCGGTGCTCGCGTTCACGCTGTTCAGCTTCTGGCTCGGGGCACGCGCCGAAATCGGCATCGCCAGCACCGGCCGCGAGGTCGACTTCAACACGCTCGGATACGTGGTCGGCTGCTTTGTCAGCATCTGGATGCTGTACCTGTTCTTGAGGGCAGACAGGCAGGCCCGTTCCACGCTGCGCTACAACGACTGGCCAGGCATCGGCGCCCGGGCTCTCATCGGCTGGCTGACGCTGTGCAGTTGGTTGGGCGGCGCGCTGCACCTGTGGTTCTGGGCGCAGGATCTCACGAGGCCGTGACGGCCGCACATCGCACTCGTCGCCTGCTCCTCGCGGGAATGGTGGCACTTCTCGCCGCCTCAGCAGCACCGATGCTTGAGGTCACCTCGGCTGGCGCACAAGCGAGCAGCGAGCCCGGCGCGGGCGGTTACACGCCATGCGAGAGCGGACAGCAAGACATCGACTTGCTGGTCATGATGGACGCCTCGGGCTCACTCAATGCGCCTGCGTCAGGAATCGACAGCGACGGTCGCTTGCGCCGCACGGCGCTACAGAGGTTTCGCGAAGAACTCACGAGTCTGCTGCAGCGCCTGCCGCCCGCCGATGCCGGCAGCGTTCGCATATCGCTGTGGCGCTTCGAGAGCGATGTGACGCGCATCGCCGGCTTCGACCAGGCAACGGGCAGTCACCCATCCAACGCTCAGATCGAAGCATCGCTCGGTGAGCCGGTCGGCGGCGGGTACAGCTACCGCACCAATCACACCGACTATCTCCAGGCCCTGCGCGCTGCTGAGCGGGCGTTTCTGGACGAGGGCACGCCGGGCGCATGCCGTGTGCTGCTGTTCTTCAGCGACGGCCTGTACGACCCGACTGGCAGGCCCACGCTCGAGCAGGCCGATGAGCTGCGGGACGAGGTATGCCGTGATCTGAAACTGAGCTACGAGCGTGCAGGCATCAACACCTTCTCGATCTTGCTCGGTCAAGCCTTCCGAGGCACCGTCGGCGGCTCGGAGCCGAGCGATGCCGACGAGATCGACGCAGAGATGGCCGAATCGTCCAAGCAGATCCTGCGCGCGCTCACCGGCCACGCAGACTCGCCGCTGGTGCGGGGCCTGCCGTACTCGCGCCGGTTCGACTGCGAACGCTGGAGCGATGTGCAGCCCGACGACCGCGACGGGGCGATCATCGCCGTCGATGATCTCGATTCTCTGGCCATCCAACTGCTCGAAGTGGCTGAGACAGCGGCTCGCCAGCTTGTGGAGTGGAGGGACTGCGGAATTGCGCCTGGCAGCGGAGGACGCTCGGGTCCGCTGCCGGCGGGCAGATACATCGAGACCATCGTGGCTTACCCGCGCGGATCGCTCATTGAGCAATACGAGATCGTCACGGCTGACGGGCAGACGATCCGTGGACCCGGTGACCTCGACAGGCCGCTGTATCTCGAAAGCGACGTGCTGAGTGGCCTCGAGGCGGGTTGGACGCTCGAGTTCCTCACGGACGGTGGCAGCGGCGGCATTGAGGTCGCCTGCTACGCCAGGAGAGCCACCCCTCCAACGGCCGATGTCGAGGGCACGGTCACTGACAGCGATGAGCAGCTGCTGCCCGATGTGGTCCGCAGCGCCGCCGGTGCCGACTCGCCGCCGCTCGACGGCGTGCGCATCGTCGCCGAGGCGCCTCCCGGTCTGTGCGAGCAAGGACCCGATGTGTGGCCGGATGAGCGTGTGCGCGATTGGTGGTGCCGCAGTGACGGCACCGTCGTGTTCGAGCTGCACCCGCTCGAGTGCCAGCAGTCATACGACCTCGACAAGCCGCTGGTGTACCGCTTCGAGCCGGCCTATGCCGAGGGTCTCTTCGGTCCTGGGGAGGTATCGCAACAGGTCCGCATCGAAGTAGCTGGCTCGGCCCGCCGTCTCTATGACTGCTTGGGCGCGCCTCTGCTGACGTGTGCAGATGACGCCGGTGCCACAGCCGGGGACGATGCTGCCGAGGCGCAAGATGGCAGCCCTTCAGCGGACGCGGTCGTGCTGACGTTGGTGATCGAACCCGACAGCCACGAACTGCCGCGCACGCCGCTGTCGGGTGTCACTGCGTGCCGGCTGTACCCACCCCAGGACGGCGTCGTGACCCTGCGAGCGCACTGGCGGCCTGACGCCAGCGCCGGGGACTTGCCCGGCGAGCTGGACTGGCGCTTCGACGGCGAGCACTACGGCAGCGAACTCGAGGGTGTTCTGGACGAGTCAGGACGAGAGCTTCGGCTCGGACCGGGCGGTGGCCCGGAAGGCGTGGTGCTCCGCTTCGTCACCACGGATGAGCTCGCGAATGCCGATTGGCGGATAGTCGGCGTGATCGAGCTAGTGCCCACCTGGCAGACCGGCGTGGCCGACCCGGCGATCAACGCAGTCGCCGACGCGCAGATGGCGGCCCAGCGCACCGCAGTGAGAGCGGATGCCTCGTATGCGGCCCGCAGCGACTCGGGCTTGGCACGCTGGCTGACCCTGCTGGGGCTGCTCGCCACATTGCTGCTCAGCTATGTGCTGTTCTGCCTGGCCTTGGCATCGACGTTCGGCTTGCCGGACCCCCGCCGATTCTGGTGGCGACACGCGGTGCTGGGGGTCGAACGAAGAACCGGATCGAGCTACTCGTTCGTGAGCGGCGCCGTGCCTACGCTGGCCGCAGCGCCGGCCGAGGCGGTCCACAGCCAGCGCGTCGGCAGCAACCGAAGGCCTCGATACACGGAGTGGCGTGGTCCTGCCTCACAGGCGGGGACCGACCGCATCAGCGTGGTTCTGCGCCGCTCGCCCAAATTCTGGCTGTTCGGCTTGCTGCGCGGCCCGTGGAGCGAGGTGCGGTCCGACGGCCGGGCCGTGGCAGTCCGGCCCAAGGGCCACAAGCGGTCTCGGCAGCCGACCAGAGCTGCTTCGCGAGCAGAATTCGATCGTCTGATCGTGGTGGGCGCGCCGCGTCGAGACGGCAGCGGCGCCACCTCAGCCTCGGTCTGGGTGGCGCAGCCTAAGGACGGGCGGTTCTCGTCGTTGGAACAGCGCGATGAGCGCGAGTTGGCAAACCTGCTGAACGACGCCGCTCAGCAGAGTGAGGCTGAAGTCGACCTCGGCCCCCGCAGCGATTTCGTGACGGATGCCGGAGCGACGCCCGCACGAGGCGGCGGCGCGGTGCCGGCTGGCGAGCAACCGCAACAGCACGTTGATCCCGAGGGGCCTCGCAGCGAGGAGCGGCCGCAGGCACCTCCCGGCCGACCTGAGCGACCGCCCCCGAGGCGGCGCAGCCCGGAATGACGTCGGCCGCAGGGAAGACCTTGGACGACACCGGTCGACGGCGTCGATCGCGACGAGGAAGGATCACATGTACAGCAAGTTCCTGTTCGTAGGACTCGGAGGATCGGGCGGCAAGACGCTTCGCTTTCTGAAACGTGAGATTGGGCGCTGGCTGGAAGCGAACAGTGCCGACACCCGCATACCGCAGGCGTGGCAGTTCCTCCACATCGACACTCCCACGGTTCCCGACGGCCAAGAGATCAACGACATCGCACCCCAGCTCGACGACGACGAGTACATGGGCCTGATCAATGCTGGTCTGCCATTCACGGCGCTGGCGAACATGCTTGACGGCGACCCGCACCTGCGTCAGGAGTTGCGAACTTGGAGGGTGGAGCCGGCGGGCCTCGGAGTATCGGTGGACCAGGGCGCGGGCCAATTCCGTGCCGTGGGGCAGACGGTAGCGATGGCCTATGCGAAGCGGATCCGCGACAAGCTCGAAGAGCGCGTGCGGCGCCTGAGGGGGCCGGGCGCGCAGAGCGAGCTGGGCGAGCTGTACGACCGGGTCGGGCCGGCGGGCGACGGTCACGCCGGAGCCGACTCGAACATGTACATCGTCGTCATCAGTTCCCTCGCGGGCGGCACTGGCGCGGGGCTTCTGAACTTGGTGTGCGACTTGCTCCGCGCCATGGAGACCCCGGCAGGCGACAGCATCTTCGGTCTCTTGTACACGCCGGAGGTGTTCCACTCGCTCGGCAAAGCGGTGACCGGCGGGGTGTACCCCAATAGCCTGGCGGCGATCTGCGAAATGCTGAACGGCCAGTGGTGGCAGGGCAGCGACGTGGGAGCGCCGTCCATCGCGGCCCCGAAGCAGCAGGCCGTGCTGAGCCGAGCCGGCTTGCCGAAGCCTCAGGAGCGCAGCGGGCCCACGTACCCGTTCCTCGTCGGACGGGTGGCCGAGGGCGGCATCGACCACGGCACGCCGGACCGGCTGTTCGAGATGACGGGCCGCTCGCTGTTGTCGTGGGTGACCGACATGACGGTGCAGTCACGCTTTGTGGCCTACACCTCAGGGAACTGGGCGTCGTCGGCACTGGCGCACGATCAGGGCGACGTGCTGGTCGATGCAGGGGCGACGCACGAGCAAGGCCTGCCGTGCTTGTCGGCTCTCGGCTTTTCGCGCCTGTCCGTGGGCGGGGAGCACTTCGAGCGCTATGCGAAGGAGCGCCTCGTCACGGACGCGCTGAGCCACCTGGTGCGATATCACACGAATTCCGCCGAAGCGGTCGCGGTGGCTGAGCGCCTCGACACCGAGGACCCCGATGTGATTCGGCGCGCTATCGCCGAGGATCACCGGCGTGCGTTCTTGCACGAAACCCGGCTCGTCGAGGTGGGACCGGAAGACAACGAGATCATCGACGATCTCCGCCCGGCGCGTGATGGCGAGCTGTCCGCGGAGTTTGAGCGCCGAGTGCGGCAAAACGCGGGCCTTGGCCAGTACGACAGGCTAGGTGTCGAGGAATGGCGCAAGTACATCACCGACGCCATCGGCGAGGCTCGCAGAACCTACGAAGTGGAGTACCGCCGCGGCCTGGAGCATTCGACTGATGTTTGGGTTTCCGCCGTGCAGGTGCGCGTCATCGACGCGGTGAAGCGGCGCATCGGCATGCACGGGTTGCTGGTGACCGCCGAACTGTGTTCGCAGGCCGGTCGCTACCTCACCGAGGAGGTAGCCGTCGATCTCACCGAGAACGATGTGGTCCGGTATCGGCGCTGGGCCGCACAGGCGGCGGATATTGTCAACGAGGCCCTTGAGGACGCCAAAGGCAACGTGCAGAGCGACGACGCACGGCTGGAGGAGGCGGTTTCGCAGGGGGTGAACGCTGCCGGATATGCGGGCGATGCCCTGCTGTGTGGCCAAGCGGCAGCGCTCGCTACCCAAGTCAGCGACAGGATATTCGTACCGCTGTCGCGGGCGCTGCGCGACGCCCACGAAGTGGCAGAGGATGATGCACGTCGGGCCGTCAGCTGGGTCCATTGGGACGACGAGATTCCACCCGCACACGTTCGGCCGCCCGTCGGCGATTTCTCGCTGATTGATCCCGACGACTACCCCGGCCACTTCGCCGATCTGCTGAGCAAAGACGTCGGCGAGGCAGATGGGCTGCAGGCGAAGCGCGAGCAGGCCCGCAGCGACATCATCTCGGGTTCGTTTCTCGATGAGCCCGCGGCCGCTGCAGGCGCGGATGTCACTTCCTGCTTGACCGTTGCGGCGTCGTGGTTTCCGGTGTTGGACTCGGCAGGCACTCAGGCGCCGGCCGAGCTGCGAGTCTCGCTGTCGGCCGGCCGCGATGAACTCGCCGAGCGAGCGCACGCGTGGCTGCGACGCCCCGGTTCGCCTTGGGAGAGCTTCTTGGGGCGCTCGGTTCGCGAATTCGTCGGCTCGACAGATGCGTTCGATGCGAAAGCGATCCCCGAAGCCGAGGCGCGCCAGAACCGGTCGCGGTTCATCAACCAGCTCAACGCTGCCCTGAGAGCGGCGGCGCCGCTGATCAATATCGACGATGGCCTGCTCGGACTCGTCCACCCCAATACCGCCCTGAGCGGGCCGCGCCTGCAGCTCAGCACCATGCCGTTGGCCGCGCACCCGATCACCGAGGATCTCCGCGCCGTGCTGTCCGGGGCCGGCATCCAGGACGACGAGATCGAGGCGGCGCTCACCAGCGATGCGTCGGTAGACCACATCGACATCACCAGCGCACTGGGAGCACCCGTCTCAGTCCTAGCGGTGGAATCGCTGTTGCGTCCGATTTCGGAGGGCTGGTTCGGGCTCGACTCGGTGGGGCAGCGCAACGCATTCTGGGCCCGCAGGCGTGCGCAGCCGCTCGAGTCGTTCGTTCCTGCCCCGCAGGCGTTAATCCGTTGCATGGTGCGCGGATGGTTCACGGGCCGTTTGCTCGGGTTGATCAAGGACGACGACGGCTCATGGGCCATCCGGATTCCCCGAGATGGCGGCTACCGGGTTTTCTCAAGCGACACGCTGTCGCGGCCCCGCGCCGTCGGCGACCGCGACGCACTGCCGCTTGTGCTCGAAGCCTTGGCGCTGGCATACGTGGACGTAAGCCGCGTCGGCACGCTGGGGCCGCTGGTTCCCTACGTCGAGCTGCGGGAGCTAGGACGCTCGAAGCCCCACGGCGGGCTGCTCGGCTACGAATCGCTGGCGCCCCCGCTCGACCGCTGGGCGAAGGATGGGCGGCTCGACGCCGAGGCGGCCGACGACGCGGTGCTGAACTCTGACGCCGCTCGCGAGGTAGTGAGCGCCTCGACGACAGCGGAGCGTTTGCCCGGACTCGCGTCGCTCTGCCGCGATGTCATTGCGAGCTACGAGAAGAGCTTCGCCGAACTGCAAGCGCAGTGGCGGGCGCAGCCGGCGCTGCTGTCCACCGCACCGCACTGGAGCGGCCTGTGGGAGCGCCACATGAGCCCGGCGCTCAACGACATTGCCCAGGCCGCGGACCGGCAAGCGCAGCAGCTCGCCGATGGCGCTGGGCCACTGATGTGAGCACTGAAAGCGTGTCGGTCGAACCGGGCAGGGAACCCACTGCCATCACCGGTGCACTCGCGCTGCGCGCGGCAGGCGGCGGGCACCGCATCGTCCTGGTACTGCGTCACGCCGACGACGCAACCGTCGCGCTTGCCCTCGACGTGTGGGCGGAACTATCGGGGGCATCTCAGTTGTCGCCGTTCATGTGCGTTGAACACCGCCCCTTCGCGGAAGACGACCAGACGCCACTGGACTTGGGTCGCTCGACCCGGCTGCTTGCGGGCGGTGCGTGGACGCCGGTCGGATTGATGTACACGTTGCACGGCCTTGGCGAACTCAGCCGGGTCGACATTGTGACTGCGTGCACTGCGTTGCTCGACCAAACTCAGCAGGCAGAGCTGGCACGGGCGGACGTCATGCTGCGGCACGACCTTCGAAGAGTCATGCCTGAGGCCACGCCAGTGTCCTCTCATCGGGTGTGGATACCCCACTACGGGGATGCGGCGATGGCACCCGATGCCGCATTTGCGAGCCCTGAGGCAAACAGCGCGCTGGTGGTGCTGCCAGTCGACCGGCAGTTTGAGCGAGCCGCGGCCATGCCTGTGAGCGGTGCCGGCCCTGACGATGTGTACGCCTGGCATGTGGCGGTTGAGGTCGCGTCCCTTGCCGGCCTGTGGTCAACGATGGACGGCGCTCCGCTGGAGTTCGTCGAGACGGCCGCCAGCGGCGTGGGCCGACCGCTGGTGCGACTGGTGCGCTCGATGTGCCGCGCCGCTCGCATCCATACGCCATCTCCGGAGCAATCGCTTGACGGGACAGGCTTGCTGCCGTTGACGCCAGGCCTGCTGCCGGCCCCTGACGACGCGTTCATGGTCAAGGCCGCTGCGCCGCACATATACCCGTCGACGTTCCGGGTGTTGACAGGTACGCAGGGCGACATCGGCGCCGGCACGCGCACTGAAGACGGCGACGACGCGCGGCACAGAATGTTGCGCGGTTTGATCCCGCTCTCGGAGGAGGTGCACGTCCGCCGTCTCGCAGTCGAGACGATCAGCAGTGTGCTCGAGCGCGATGATGCTGCTGCAGACGCAGCGTCACAGCTCGACGACTACATCGCGGACACCGTCGCGATCGCGTCATGGACGGAGCCGCTCGCCCGAGACGTGGCTCTTGGCGTTGAGGTTTCCTCGACTGCAGGTGCTGAGGCACAGGCGTTGCTTGACAGCACTCGTGCTCCGGTGTCGATCGAAGCGGTGCCGGTACAGGGCTGGGAGGAATTGCTCGATGGCGTGTTCGGCATGGCCGACGCGACACACGCGAGCGAGGGAATCCGGGCTGCTGCGACAAGTGCCCGCTATGTGGTGGTCGACCCTCACGCCCTCGCTCCCGACGCAGACGCGCTGACTACGGCGCTCTCGGCGCTCGATGGTGATGAGCACCGGCATGCCGACGGTCGCTACAGGAAGGCCGACTCTGCAGGCGACCTCGTGGATCTCGACCCTGGTGATCTTCGGTCGGACGACGAGATGAGCGACGCGATCGATCTAGCCGACCTAGCGGAGGACGCGGCGCCGGGCATGGTGCAGCGAGCAGGCCCAGACCAACATGGCAAGGCACCGCTGCTCATCGAGGTGACGGGCCAATTCGATGCAGAGATCGAGCGGTCCGAGCGCGATGTCGAGCGCCAGATCGAGCTGCTGCACGCCCGCATGCGCCACGAGAACCGGCCTGAACCGGGCGTCACCTCGTTTGTGGCATACGCACTGTTGGCATCGGTGCTGATCGGCATCGGCTCGCTGTTGACGCTCACAGGGTTGCGTGAAGTGATCACGCCTGACCGGCTCTCCGAGCAATCCAGGGTTGCCTCGTTCCTGCTGCTGGCGCTGGTCGCGACCTTGCCACCGGTGCTCCGGCTGACCCCGAGCCGAAGCTGGTCGGCACAGGTTCGTCTCACCCTGGTGGCCGCGATCTACGCCGGAAGCGCCGCTGCGGTGATAGTCGCGGCGCCGGCAATCGAGGAGAGTCCCCTCGACCGGCCGGGCCAGTGGCTTCCCGCTGGGGCGGTGGTGCTCATCGTGATGTCATTGGCAATCACTGCGTGGATCCGTGGATTCGTCGGTGACCGGGCGCTGTTGGGCCCCTTGGCGGCACTGGTGGGGGATCGCACTGCCGGGGCGGTGCCGTTTGCCTACGCCTTCGTCATGGTGGTCGCCGTACTGAACTTCGATCAGACCGCGCCGGCGGCCTTCGAGAACCGGAACTGGCGGTTGCTCACGGTCCTGCTGGCAGTTGCAATCGCGGTCGCGATAGCAACGGGGGGTTTGGTTCGCCTCGTACGCCGGCGCGATCGGCGACAGGTGAGCGAATGGCGACAGCGCATCGATGAACTCGTCGATGGGTGTGAGTTGGGCTCGGCGCGCACGGCGGCGCTTGAGGTGCTCAAGGCCCACTGGCTGACGACAGCGGCCGTGGCGGCTCGGCTCGTGCATCGCCCATTCGGGTCGCACCGTGCGGCAGCGGCGCCGCACGACCCGGAGTCCGCCGTGCGCAAGCTGCTGATGTTCGACCTCGAGCTCACTGAGGAGACCCGCGACGCTTATCTCGGCGAGCTGTTGCCTGAGCTCGCGTCGAGCGGCTGGCTACGCGAGCAATACCGCCGGATGTCGTCCCAATTCGTCAATAGCGAACGGTCGAGATTCGGGATCGGCGCCGACGGCTACATGCCGCCGCCCGAACACTGCACGTACCCGATGTCGCTCGAGTCGGTGATGGGCGCTGGAGGCAGCGGGCCTCGGTGGCGATTCGCAGAGCGTGTGTACGCCGGCGACTTCGATTCCGTGCTGCACGAAGCCGCGGAAGATGCACTGAGCCGGGCCATGGCGGCGACATTCATGTCCGACCAGATAGCCGTGTCGCTCGGTCCCGCCGACAGCGGCCGCCAGACGCTTCCGCAACTGCTGGGTGAGCTGCTGCCTTCGGATGAGGCGCGGCTGCCTTCGGGCACGCTGCCCCCGAGCACGGAGCCCTCTCCCGAATACCAGTCCTTGGTTTGGTGGCCGGAGGCGGTATCGATGCCCGCCGAAAACCCGCCAACTGCGCATCAGTGTCGACACTTGCGGCAACAAGGAACGATTCTGTTTCACGCTGTGCGTGTGGACATTTCCGAGCCCGTCGGCATGGAGCGTGTGACTCCGATCAGCGAGCCCGATGTGACTGACCGGGTCGGTGCGGGCGATTCGGCGACGCGCGGTTCGACCGGCGCACCTGCCGATCCGCTGATGTGACCATTCGAAGCGCGCCGCGACCGCGGGTCTTGGCCCCCACTGCGGGGTGTCGCCGGCAGGACACCGTTGGCTGAACCTCCGCGCTCGCCGCGCAGTCGCCGCAACCCGTTGCGGCCTGAGCCACTGCAGCGCCGACCGCCGCCTAGGGAAGACAGCAGCCGCACGACGCGACGTGCCGCGGGCGACGCGCCTCCGCGCACGCAACGGCCCGCCGCTGCACCAATCTCGCGGCGCTCGCCATCAGATGCTTCCACACGCTTGTCCAGCGGGCGGAGGCCGGCATTCCGCGCGACACGGAAACCGACCCTCGCCTTCACAGCTTTGGCCGTGCTGATTGTCGTCATCGTCGTGGTGAGCCCTCGGGTGTTCGGTGGTGGTGACCCGACTGATGTTGGGCTTGCCTCGCAATCCGCTCCTGCGAGCGGCGTGACCTCGTGGCCACGTGCTGAGACTGATCCGACCCAGGCGCGAGCAGCCCCGGACGACGGCTTTCCCTCAGCATCTAGCGGCGCTGAAGCGTCAGCCAGTCGGCTCGCAGCCGCTGAGGCCGCACCGAGCGCTGCCCTCCTCGACACGGAAGAACGCGAGTTGCTTGTACACGCTGCCGTTCCCGACTGGGAAGTGCTCGCGCAGTCGGTAGTGCAGCTGATCGCGCCGGATTGCGAGCAGGCTGGCTCGGGAACGATCATCGGAGACGGTCGGCTCGTCTTGACGAACTCGCACGTACTGCACGCCGGTGGAGACGGCCCCGTCTGCGAGGTCTACGCGGGCCTCACTCGACGTTTCGATGCGTCACCGGATGACTGGCAGCCCGCTGAGCTCGTGGCGGATGATCTCAGCCGGGACCTCGCAGCGGTGCGCCTCGCCGACACGCCGACGGGCATTCACGCGCCGCTACAGGTCGAGGGAGGCCAGCTCGCGCTAGGCGACCAATTGACGATTCTTGGCTATCCCGGCTTCGGCGACACTCAGGACACACTGACGTTCACCAGCGGCAGGTTCTCCGGCACGACAACCAGCGCCGAGGGACTCCAAATGCTCAAGACCGATGCGCTGCTGGACTCAGGCGTGAGCGGCGGCGCAGTGTTCGATCGGCGCGGTCGTCTCGTCGGTGTTGCCACAGGCGGCTACGAGGGCGAGGGTGGCACGCTTGGCGCAGTGATCCCCGGCAGGGAGGTGTTGCGCTTCCTCGCTGAGCATGGACTGCAAGCCGGAGTCGGCGCTGCTACGTCAGGGGCGACGGCGTCATCATCATCGGCGATCATTCCGACCGTCACTTTCCCTGAGGCGTCTGTTCGTGACCCGGAGGCTGAGGCTGCCGATCTTGAGCGACGCCGCAGCGTGATCGGCCTGTTCGAGCGTCTACGCGTCGAAACCGAGCACCGTGCCGGCTATCGCCGCGATGATCTCTTCCCTGGGTGGCTCTACAGCGGAGGTCTATCGACCAGGGACCGCGTGCTCTCCGAGGAGCGACGGTCTGACGGCTCGTGGCTCTCGGCGTATGACGCATCGGTTGTGGCCGAGTCGTCTGAGTTGGATATCGATCATCTCGTGCCGCTGGCAGAGGCGTGGGAGTCTGGCGGGTACGAGTGGAGGGCCGACACATGGACTCGCTTCGCCAACGACCGCACGGACCCGCGCTCGCTGATCGCCGTGAGCGCAACTGCTAACCGGAGCAAGGGCGCGCGGGATCCCGCCGAATGGTGGCCGCCGAGTTCGTCGTACCGCTGCCAGTACGCGGCCGACTGGGTCGCCGTCAAGGCCCGCTGGGACC
The DNA here is from genome assembly GCA_022827265.1 of Acidimicrobiia bacterium. GTDB lineage: Bacteria > Actinomycetota > Acidimicrobiia > Acidimicrobiales > Poriferisodalaceae > Poriferisodalis. The sequence continues at coordinate 117,044 of JAJDTF010000131.1, forward strand.
TGGCAGTGGACTCCGCTGAACAGGAATCGCTTGACGCGCAGCTCGGCCAATGCACCGGCGCCGATTTCGACTTCGCCAAGCCGGTGCCGGCTCGAGTCCGGTTAGTGCTCGGACCGGCAGAATGAGGAACTCTGAGGTTCGAGTGCCGACGGCTCGGCGAGTAGAGCCATGACCTGAGGCTCGATGGCGCAGGTTTGGTCGTGACCGAGGCGGTCAGAAGGCACCGTGGGCTTGCAGGCGCGACAGATCGGCGGCGAGATCGCGGCCACGGTTTGCGCCACGAGCTGCGAGCAGTTCGACCAGTCGTCGTGCCTCGGACCAGTCATCATCGGATGCCGATTCGCGGAGTGCTCTCAAGTCGTCTGCATCCATCGGCCGGCGCCGATCGTCGCGTGCCAGCAGCTTCATGACGATCAAGCTGCCGATGCTGGCGACCGGCAGGACGGTTCCGGGCAGCACCTCGATCTGCTGCGATGAGGCGACAACCTCAGGCTCGACCCCGCACATGGCGAACATCAAATCCAAGCCCACGCCGGTTCCGGCGTCATGAACACGCACACCGGCCAACCGACCGGTTTCGTCCTGCTCGAGCAGCGACGCGACGCCGTACCCGGCCGTCATGAATGCCCTGGCTACGGACTCCGCGTCGCCGTCGTCAGCTACCGCCACGGCAATGTCGACGTCGCCGGTGCTTCGTGGCACCGTGAGAGCCGAAATCGCGATGCCGCCGACCAGCGCAAAGCCCTTGCCGAGATCCTTCAGCACTTCGCTGGCGCGCATGAGCGCGTCGTCGAGGCGCGTCACTGCAAGTGTGGGGGAACGGGGACCTCGCGCAAGTAGCCGTCGGCATCGAGATGGCGATCACCGCCGGACGCCCATTCGTCGATGGCAGCACGGATTTCCGCCTGTGTGACCGCCGGATTCTCACGTCGAAGCCGGGCCTCGATCATGCGCTCAGCGGCCTCGAACAAGTCAAAAACGGTAAGGCCGGGATTCGGGTCCGTCCCCACGCTTGCCAGCCTAGAACGCTGGTCGTCGCGTCAATCTGATTTGGGCAGTCCCCGCGGAGCGGGCACGGCAGAATGGGAGCGTGAGTCTCTTCGCGTTCGGTCCGGTGCCGGGCGAGCACCGCAGCGAGAAGCTTGGCTAGGGCTATGCCTGCGGTGTCGCGCGTGCTGCCGTGGCGGCGCATCGCGAACACGGTCGCGGCCGACATCTCGCCGGTGGTCGAGCGCTACCGCCAGCGCTGGCCGAAGCGCTCGCCCGAGCTGGTCATCCGGGCGTACGAAGCAGCGGCGCAGGCACACGAGGGCCAGCGTCGCAAGACCGGCGAGGCGTACATCACCCATCCGGTCGCGGTGGCCGGAGTCGTCGCCGATCTCGGTCTCGACGACACGTCGATTGCCGCAGCGCTGCTGCACGACGCCGTGGAGGACACCAGCGTCGAGCTGGTCGCCCTGTCCGACGACTTCGGCCCTGAGGTCGCGGCCATCGTGGACGGGGTCACCAAGCTCGACCGGGTCCGCTTCGCCTCCAAGCAGGCACAGCAGGCCGCCACCCTGCGCAAGATGCTCGTGGCGATAGCGAACGATCCTCGCGTGCTGATGATCAAGCTGTCGGACCGGCTCCACAACATGCGCACGATCGGGGCGCTCGGCGCTGCCAAGCAGGCCGACGTGGCCCGCGAGACGCTCGACATCTACGCCCCGCTCGCCAACCGGCTGGGCATGCAGCAGGTGCGCGATGAGCTCGAAGACCTGGCCTTCGCAGCGCTGTACCCGAAGCGCTACGCCGAGATCGACCGCATGCTCGCCGAGCGCACGCCCGAGCAGGAGCGTTACGTCGACCAGGTGCTGGCCGAGGTCCGCGAGCAGCTGTCGCGGATGAAGATCGAGGCCGCGGTGACCGGGCGCAAGAAGCACCACTGGAGCGTCTACGAGAAGATGGTCATCAAGAACCGCTCGTTCGACGAGATATTCGACTTGGTGGGCATCCGGGTGGTGGTGCCGACGATCCGTGACGCGTACGCGGCGCTGGGCTCCATACACGCGACGTGGAAGCCGGTGACGGGCCGGTTCAAGGACTACATCGCGATGCCCAAGTTCAACCTGTACCAGTCGCTTCACACGACGGTGGTCGGCCCGTCGGGCACGGCGGTAGAAGTGCAGATCCGCACCGACGAGATGCACCAGCGGGCCGAGTACGGCGTGGCGGCTCACTGGCGCTACAAGGCAGAGCGCAACGGCAACGGCAACAAGAGCAGCAGCAACCGCAGCAAGGCGCAGCGCCACGGCAGCAAAGCGGAGCGCCACCCCAGCACGGCCGCCGAGGAGGACATGCCCTGGCTGAGCCGGCTGGTGGAGTGGCAGGCCGAGTCTGACGACCCTGCCGAGTTCATGCGCACGATCGCGAGCGACCTCGGCCATGGCGAGGTGTACGTGTTCACGCCCAAGGGCGATGTGGTGACGCTGCCGACCGGCGCGACGCCCATCGACTTCGCCTATGCCATCCACACCGATATCGGCGACACGCTGATCGGCGCCAAGATCGACGGTCGGCTGGTGCCGCTCGACCGGCCGCTGCGCTCGGGCGACACGTTGGAGGCGTTCACTTCCGACGATCCCGGGACGCGGCCGTCGCGTGACTGGCTGGAGGTTGCCGTCACCCCGCGGGCCCGCTACAGCATCCGGCGCTGGTTCGCCCGCTCCGACCGTTCCGAATGGGAAGCGGCCGGTCGGGAAGCGGTCTCCGACGAGCTGCGCTCCGAAGGACTCAAGGCATCGCTGTTGATCGACGGCGACGAGATGCGCGCCGTGGCAGAGCAGTTCAGCCGAGCCGATCTCGACCAGCTCTTCGAAGCTGTCGGCAAGGGCGACGTGCGGCCCCACTCGGTGGCCAAGCGGCTCGTCAGCAACCTGCGCGGCGAAGGCGACGGGGTGCAGCTGCCTGCACGCCCGGCCCGGCAGCGGGGCTCGCGCCGCCGCCGCTCTGCCGGCGTGCACGTCGACGGCCACGACGACGCGCTGGTGCGCTTGGCCCGCTGCTGCAGCCCGGTGCGCGGCGACGAGGTCTTGGGATTCTCCACCAGCGGGCGGGGCATCTCGGTGCATCGCGCCGACTGCGCCAACGCGGGCGAGTTGGCCACCGCGTCAGGTGCCCGCCAGGTCGAGGTGGAGTGGGACGAGAGCTGGGCGGGCGAGTTCGCCGCAGCCCTCGAAGTTCGAGGTCTCGACCGGAACCGGCTGCTGCTCGACGTGGTGCAGGTGGTGTCGGGCCGCCACGACCTGTCGATCGCGAGCTGCGACACGTTCGTGGGCGACGACCAGGTGGCGGTGATGCAGTTCGAGGTGGAGGTGGGCGACCCGATCCTGCTGGACCAGCTGCTGGCCGCCCTGCGCGACGTGCCCGGCGTGTTCGACGCCTACCGCACGCTCGAAGGTCTCGCCCGCACCGAATACTGAGATCCTGGGGCAGCTAGGACTGGCGGCGGCAGGGCCGTAGCCTGCGCTGGTCATGTCCGGTACGCCTTCGACGCCTACGAGCCCTCTTGGCGGCGGCGACGCGGCGGCCTCGAAGTCGTTCCGGACGCCGATCGGCACGCACGATCTCGCACCGCCGGAATCCGGTCGCTGGGTGGCGCTGCTGGGTGCCTTCATCGCAGCCGCGGACCGTGCCGGATTCGGCTACTTGCAGACGCCGATCTTCGAGGACATCGGCGTGTTCGCCCGCATCGGCGAGGGCACCGACGTGGTCGGCAAGGAGATGTACGAGTTCTTCGACCGCAGCGACCGCCACCTGGCGCTGCGGCCCGAGTGCACGGCGTCGGTGTGCCGCGCCTTCGCCCAGCACCGCCCCACCACGCCGTGGAAGGTGTGGTACCAAGGGCCGTTCTTCCGCTACGAGGCGCCCCAGGCCGGCCGCTACCGCCAGTTCCACCAGATCGGGGCCGAGACGCTCGGCACCGACGATCCCGATGCCGATGTGGAGATCATCGCCCTCGCCGCCGAGTTCTTTCGCGCGATCGGGCTGCAGCAGGTACCACTGCTGGTGAACTCGATGGGCGACGCGGGCACCCGCGTGGCCTACGGCGAGGCGTTGAGCAGCTACTTGCATCGCCGCACTGGGGATGTGGACCCGCAGGACCGCGACAAGATCGAGCGCCACCCGCTGCGCATCCTGGATTCCAAGCGCGAGGCGACGGCGGCCGTGGCCGCGGAAGCCCCCCGGATCACCGACTATCTCTCGGCCGAAACGGCAGCCCACTTCGAGCGGGTGCGCGAAGGGCTCGACGCACTCGGGATCGACCACGAGGTCGAGCACAAGCTCGTGCGCGGCCTCGACTACTACACCCGCACCACCTTCGAGTTCCGCGCCGCCAGCCTCGACGCCGCCCAGGACACCATCTGCGGCGGCGGCCGCTACAACGGGCTCGTGGAGGCGCTCGGCGGTCCGCCGACACCGGGCATCGGCTTTGCGCTGGGCATCGAGCGCCTGCTGCTGGCCTGCGATGCCGAAGGCGTCTTCGACGTTCCGGCACAGCGGGCCGAAGTGTGGGTGATCGACACTGCAGGCGGCGCTGCCGCACGCGATCTCACCCACGAGCTGCGCTCGGTGGGCATCCGGGCCGACCGGGCCTTCGACGACCGGTCGATGCGGGCGCAGATGCGCGCTGCGGATCGCTCCGGTGCCGAGATAGCGCTCATCGTGGGCACCGACGAGGTCGACGCGGGCACCCTCACGGTGCGACCGCTTCGACGTCCTGACGGCGGCGACGCCGGCATGGCGCAGCAGACCGTGCCGCGGGCCGAACTGCTCGGCACGCTGCGGCGCATCTTCGATGAGCTCAATGCGGAAGGTGGAACGTGATGGGCGCGGGCATGCGAACCGATTACTGCGGGCGGCTGAGCCGCGCCGACATCGGCAGGGACGTCACCGTGTGCGGCTGGGTCTCCCGGCGCCGCGAGCATGGCGAGCACCTCGCCTTCGTCGACCTGCGCGACCGCACCGGCATCGTGCAGTGCGTCGTGGACCACGCCCACGATCTGCGCTCGGAATACGTGCTGGCGGTGACCGGCACCGTGCGTGAGCGACCGGAAGACACCGCCAATCCCGACCTGGCCACCGGCGAGATCGAGATCGGCGATGCGACCGTCGAGGTGCTGTCGCGCTCGGAGCCGCCGCCGTTCCAGATAGACGGCCGCACCGAGGTCGACGAGATGCTGCGCATTCGCCATCGCTACCTCGACCTGCGGAACCCCCGCATGCACTCGAACCTGGTGCACCGGGCACGTGTGAACGCAGCGATCCGCCGCTCGATGGAAGCGGCGGAGTTCATCGAGGTCGAGACACCGACGCTGGTGGCCTCGACCCCGGAGGGCGCCCGCGACTTCGTGGTGCCCAGCCGCCTGCATCAGGGCCGCTTCTACGCACTGCCGCAGAGCCCCCAGCTGTTCAAGCAGCTCTGCATGGTGGGCGGCATCGACCGCTACTACCAGATCGCTCGCTGCCTGCGGGACGAGGACCTGCGGGCCGACCGGCAGTTCGAGTTCACCCAGCTCGACCTCGAGATGAGCTTCGCCAGCGGTGCCGAAGTGCGGGCCGTGATCAGCGAGGCAGTGGCAGAGGCAGCCGCCGAGATCACCGGCGTGCGCCCTGCGGCGATGGGAGAGATCACCTGGCACGAGGCGATCGACCGCTACGGGTCGGACAAGCCCGACCTGCGCTTCGGGCTCGAGCTGACCGAGCTCACCGATCTGTTCGCCGAGACCGGCTTCAACGCGTTCAAGGCGCCTGCGGTTCGGGGCATCCGTGTGCCGGGCGGGGGCGACATCAGCCGCAACGCAGTCGACGATCTCACCAAGCAGTGCCAGCGCTGGGGCGCCAAGGGACTCGTGTGGATGAGGGTCGCTGCCGGCGACCCGCTGGCCGACGGCGCCCGCAGCGCCGCGGGGGGACGGCTGGCCGTCACCTCGCCGGTCGCGAAGTTCATGTCCGACGCCGAGATCGACGGCGTGCTGGGGCGGCTCGGCGCCGAGCCGGGGGACATGTGCTACCTGGTGGCCGACACCTGGCGGCGGGCCAGCGGGGTGCTCGGTCTGCTGCGGCTGGAGCTGGGCCGCCCGCCGGTGAACGAGGGCGGCTTGCACTTCCTGTGGGTGGTCGACTTCCCGCTGTTCGAGGATGTGAGCGCCGACGGACTGCCGGTCCCTGCGCACCACCCCTTCACGATGCCCCATGCCGACGATCTCGATGTGGTCGCGGCAGCGTCGGCGCGCATGGCGTCGGGCGGCGGCTTCGACGCTGACACGCTGCTCGGCGTGCGTTCGCAGGCGTACGACCTGGTGCTGAACGGCTGGGAGCTGGGCTCGGGCAGCGTCCGGATACATCGGGGCGACATCCAGCAGCAGGTGTTCGATCTGCTGGGCATCGACCCCGCCGCAGCGCAGGAACGATTCGGGTTCCTGCTCGACGCGTTCCGCTATGGCGCGCCGCCGCATGCGGGCTTTGCGTTCGGCATCGACCGCCTGGCGGCTCTGCTGTGCGGCGAGGAGAACATCCGCGAGGTCATTGCGTTTCCCAAGAGCCAGTCCGGAGCAGATCCGCTCACCAACGCCCCGTCTGCGATCTCCGACGTCCAGCTCGAAGAACTCGGCCTCGCGATCGTCGCTGACGATGAGGAACCCTCGTGAGCAGCGGCGACCTCGCAGCCGTGGTCGTCACGGTCTGCGTCGTCGTGGCGCTGGTGGCGCTGATCGCGGTGCTCACCCAGGCGTTCGCCCTGATGCGGGAATTGCGCCGCAAGCTGGAGGACTTCGACGCCAAGGTCGGGCCGGCGCTGGGCCAGCTGGCAGACACCGCCGAGATGGCGCAGACCGAGATCGGCCGGCTGCGCGACCTGCTGAACGTGGCGCAGAAGGTCGCCGGACTGGCCGAGTCTGCCGGTGCGGCCACTGCCCGAGCCGCCTCGGCACCTGTCGACAAAGTCAGGTCGGCCTTTTCTGTCTTGAAGGACCGTCTCGGCGACTCGGAGCGCGACACTGCTGCGAGCGGCGACACGGGGGAGCGCTGAGGTGTTCAAGCGACTGAGGTGGCTGACGTTGGGCGCGGGCCTGGGTGCCGGCGCCTCGCTGTGGGTGCAGCGACGGCTGCGCTCGTTGCTGGACCGCTACGCCCCGGTGCGGGGAACGGCCAACGTGCTGGGCACAGCACGCCAGATGCGCCGCGACCTCCGATCGGCGTGGCGTGACGGCAAACGCCAGATGAACGACGCCGAACAGCGCCTGCGCGACGAACGAGACCGCCGCTGGGCCGAGCGCCGCCACCGCGGCGAAGCCGCCTGAGCTGTCAGCTCCTCAAGTCGCGGTGGAGGCTGGCTCAGAAGCTGGGAACGGTGTGCTGCGCTCCGTAGCAAAGATCCGGTCGAGTTCTTCCGCGGTGAATTCGTGGCGTTCGAATTCCTCGGAGATCCTCAAGCACTCTTCGTCGGTGAGTTCGTCGTGGGTGTCGGTCATGGCCCTCGTTTCCTCAAGTAGGCGGCCAAGACCGGTCTCAGCCGCATCGCATGGATGATGGTGACGTCCTTCTGGCCCCGACGATAGATGACCTCGAGCAGATTGCCTGCACGGTCGGGTCCGATGCACAGCTCCCGCGAAGTCTCGCCGTGGGGGTCGAGATCGAAGAATCGCACGGCGAATTCCCATGCGTGCTCGATGTCTTCGACGGTGACGCCGTGGCGCCGGGCCGAGCTGCGTATGCGCATACTCGGACTCTATATCATGTATATTCATATATTAACAGTATTTTTCGTCCGTAGAGATCAGAAGCGGCAGATTTGGAGCGGCCATGGAGGCCGCGAAGGCCCCTCGGTATCCTCTGGGGGTGCGCGCTGGGGAATTGCGTGAGGCGTTCAGTTCGTTTTGGGCGGAACGGGGACATGAGGTCCGCGCCTCCGCGAGCCTGATCCCGCACGAGCCCTCGCTGCTGTTCACGGTGGCGGGCATGGTGCCGTTCATGCCGTACTTCCTCGGCGAGGAGGTGCCGCCGACGCGCCGCATGGTCACCATCCAGAAATGTGTCCGCGCAGGCGGCAAGCACAACGACCTCGACGACATCGGCCGCACCAACCGGCACTTCACGTTCTTCGAGATGATGGGCAACTTCAGCTTCGGCGACTATTTCAAGGCTGAAGCCATCCCGTGGGCGTGGGAATTCGTCACCGAGGTGCTCGGACTCGAGCGGGAGAAGCTGTGGGTGACGGTGCACGTCAGCGACGACGATGCAGCCGAGATCTGGCAGACCTCTGTCGGTATCCCACCTGAGCGCATCCAGCGTCTCGACAAGGACAACTGGTGGGCCGCAGGCGATGTGGGACCGTGCGGGCCTTGCAGCGAGATCTTCTACGACCTCGGACCCGAACTGGGCGAAGGCGGGGGACCGGCGCACGGCGGCGAAGACCGCTTCGTCGAGATCTGGAACCTGGTGTTCATGCAGTTCGCGGCCGACGGCACCGGCGACATGACTCCGCTCGAAGCCCCCGGCATCGACACGGGTGCCGGCCTCGAGCGGATCCTGGCGGTGCTGCAGGGGGTGCCCGCAGCGTGGGACATCGACCTGTTCGCGCCGCTGCTGGCCGAGGCCGAGCGCATCTGCGGCAAGACGTACGGTGACGATCCCGAGGCCGATGTCTCGATGCGCATCTTCGCCGACCATGCCCGCACCACGGCGATGCTCATCTCCGACGGCGTCTTCCCTTCCAACGAAGACCGCGGCTATGTGCTGCGTCGCATCATCCGCCGCGCCGTGCGGCACGCCTGGGTGCTGGGCGTCACCGACGTCGTGATGCCGCGGCTCGTAGAGATCGTGGTGGACGTGATGGGCGATCACTACACCGACCTGGTCAAGAATCGACAGTTCATCGCCGACGTCGTGGCCCGCGAGGAGGAGCGTTTTCGGGCCACCCTCGCTGCGGGCCAGAAGATCCTGGACGAAGCCATAGCAGATTGCTTGAGGCGCTTTGCGAGTGGCAGTTTTCAGGAACACGAACTTCGGGATCTGCTGATCGGTCCGCCTGGCCCAGTACTCGATGGTGAGGTCGCCTTCCTGCTCCACGACACACACGGCTTTCCGGTTGAGCTCACCGAGGAGATACTCGCTGAACACCCAAAGAAGCTCAGGCTCGGTCGTCATAGTTTCGAGGCCGCCATGGAACGCCAGCGTGAGCGAGCACGGGCCGGCCGGGCAGGCGGCCCGACGTTCGCGGACGAGCGCTACCGGGAGATCCTGGCGCAGTTCGGCCCCACAGACTTCGTGCGCGACGCACCGGCCGTGGCTGACGCCCGGGTGCTCGCCACCTTCGACATACCTCCCGGCGACGGGCAGGACGGTGACGGCCCGAGCGGCGATCTGGTCGAGGTGTTCCTCGATCGCACGCCCTTCTACGCCGAGAGCGGCGGGCAGATCGGCGATATCGGCACCATCACCGGTCCCGACGGCAGCATCGAGGTGCTCGACTGCACGTACGCACTCGCCGACCTGCATCGCCACATCGGGCGTGTCGTCGGCGGCGGCGTCGAGGTCGGATCGCTGGTGACTGCGGCGATCGACGACGAACGCCGGGCGGCGATACGGCGCAACCACACGGGAACCCACATCTTGCACTGGGCACTGCGCGAGGTGCTGGGCGACCACGTCAAGCAGGCGGGCTCGCTGGTGGCGCCCGATCGCTTGCGCTTCGACTTCAGCCATTACGAGGCGGTCAGCCGCGACCAGCTGCGCGAGATCGAGCGCGCTGCGAACGCCGAGATCATCGCCAATGGCCGCTGCCGCCACTACGAGACCTCGATGAGCCAAGCGCAGGCCATCGGCGCCATCGCCTTCTTCGGCGACAAGTACGGCGACGTGGTGCGGGTGCTCGAAGCCGGCGAGCACTCGACTGAGCTGTGCGGCGGCACCCACGTGGCTGCGCTCGGCGATATCGGGCACCTGCGCATCGTCTCGGAAGCGAGCATCGGCTCGAACATGCGCCGCATCGAAGCGGTCACGGGTCTCGCGACTGTCGATCGGCTGGCCGACGCCGAAGACACGCTGGACTCGCTGGCGGGGATGCTGAATGCACAGCCCGACGAGATCGCCTCAGCGGTGCAGCGACGACTGGACGAGACCAAGGAACTGCGCCGCCAGGTGCGAGACCTGCAGCGCTCCATGGCCACGTCACGCGCCGGAGAGCTGGCGGCCGGGGCCGATGACGGCGTCGTTGTGGCCGATCTCGGCGAACTGGAACGGGACTCGCTGCGGGATTTGGCAGTGTCGGTGCGCGACCGCGTCGGCATCCGCGCCGTGGTGCTGGCCTCTGTGCCGGCTGCCGGGGGAGTGGCGCTGGTTGCCGCGGTGGATCCCGGCGGCGATCTGTCTGCGGGCGATCTGCTGCGCGACGCGGCCCGCACCGTCGGCGGCGGCTTCGGCGCCAAGGGCGACCCTCCGCTCGTCGTGGCCGGCGGCCGCAACCCTGACGGCATCGGCGAGGCCCTGGCCCAGGCCCGAGCGGCAGCACTCGGGACATGAGACGGCGCGCGGGCAGGTTCGCCTTCCCGTCGCATCGGCGCTTATTTCCCGCTCTTGTTCCCAGTCTCGATTCGATACGGGCTCACGGGCCGCTCGGGCCACGGCTTCGCCTGCCGGCTCAGCCTCCGGGGCGCCGGGCCCGATGATGCGGGCTGTCGGCGTGGATCTCGGCTCGGTGCGCATCGGCGTGGCCATTGCGCCGGCTGATGCTGCGGTGGCAGTGCCATATGAGGTCCTCGAACGCAGTGGCGAGCGTGCCCGAGACCACGAAGCACTCGCAGGCATGGTCGCTGACGTGGGTGCGGAGGTGGTCGTGATCGGCATGCCGACCTCGCTCGACGGCAGCGAAGGACCGGCTGCGGTGGGCGTGCGAGCCGAGGCCGACGAGATAGCGGCGGCACTCGATGTGCCGGTGGTCTTGCACGACGAGCGCTACACGACCGTGAGCGCGGAGCGCATCCTCGCCGACCAAGGCGTGCGCGGCCCCGCTCGCCGCAAGGTCATCGACAAGGTGGCGGCCGCGGTCATCCTGCAGTCGTGGCTCGACGCACGTGCCTGATCGCAGCACCGACATTGAGTCGACCGCTGCTGGTCACGCAGCGGAGGCGGACTCTGGGACGGCGACGCGTGGTGACGCCGCGGCGCGTGAAGCAGATGCGCTGCGCCGACGCTCGAGCTCTGGGAAGGCTTCGACGCGGCTGCCGGCGCCGGTGCGCACGCTGGCCGCGCGAGTAGCCGACATTGCGGGCCTGCTGCCCCGCCGGGATGCGCCCGGACAAGAACCGGGTCTCGCGACTGCGGCACCCGGTGTCGAAGTGGGCTCGCGGGCGGCGCCAGCGACGGCTAGCCGTTCGGCTACAGATGCGGCAGATCGCCAAGTGCAGCTGCTCCCACCGGTCGGCGGGCCTCCTGCTGCGCCGGTGCAGGGTCGCCGCGGCGTCGACTTCGAGGTGGTCAGCACCCGGCGCGGGCCTGGCACCTGGGGGGCGTTGCTGTTCCTGATCGTGCTGGGCGCCGTCGCTTGGACGTCGGGCAGCCGGGCGTACCGGTGGGTGCAAGAGCAGCTCGATCCGCCGGGCGAGCCCGGTGCCGAGATCGTGCTGAGTCTGCCGCGAGGCTCGAGCACAGCAAGCATCTCCGACCTGCTCGCGGCCGAGGGCGTCATTGCGAGTTCGCAGGCGTACGAGTGGTACGTCCGCCTGCGGGGCGGCCCCGCATTCCAGGCCGGGGAGTACACGTTCCAAGCCAACTCGTCGGTATGGGAGACCATGGCTGTGCTCGAAGCAGGGCCGAGCCGCGTCGCCCAAGCTCCCCAGCAGCCCCTCACGATCCCCGAAGGCCGGACCATCGCCCAGATAGCGGAACAGCTCGACGAGACGGAGGGCCTGAGCTTCGGCGGCCCGCAGTTCGTCGAAGCCCTGCGCAGCCAGCCGGTGCTGTCGCTGGTGGCACCCGTGCCGCGTTCGCTTCCCGACGGTGTGTTCGAGCCTGCCGAGGGGCAGGTGTTCGCCGACACGTACTTCTTCGACGCACGCACCAGCGCCGAGCAGCTTGTGGCGCAGATGACCGAACGCCTCGACGAGGTGCTCGCCGAGCTGGGATACGACGACGCTCCGAGACGCGTCGGCCTCACGCCCTACGAGGCGCTGATCGTGGCCAGCCTCGTGGAACGCGAGGCCCAGACGCCCGAGGACCGGGCGAAGGTGGCCCGTGTCATCTACAACCGGCTCGCCCGAGGCTGGTCGCTCGGACTCGATGTGACCGTGTTGTATGCAGTGGGCGGGGAGGAGCTGACCGCCGAGACGCTGGCGGTGAACTCCCCGTACAACACCCGTGTGCTTGTGGGCCTGCCGCCCACGCCGATTGCAGCTCCGGCCCGCTCATCGCTCGAAGCGGCGCTGAATCCCGCCGAGGGACCGTGGATGTTCTTCGTGGTGACCTCGCTCGATGGAGAGATCTCGTTCTCGGAGACCGACGAGGAGTTCCAGCGCGACAAGGCGGTGTGCATCGAGATCGGCCTGTGCAACTGACGCGTGGCGAAGGCCACCTGGGCGAGTCGTGCCGACTCGTGCAATGGAGATGGTCGAGTTCTTCTTGCCTTGCCACTTGCACGCGCCTTCATCTTGAGAGGCGGTGGTTGCCGAGGTCCCATTCTTCGTGGATCGCGCATGCCGAGAGCTTGATTTGCTTGACCGTCACCTTCGCGTCCGATCTGTCCAACGAAACGCGGGCCGCGACGGGGTCCCCTTGGAAGGAACAGTCCAGCGTTGGACCGTCGGCTTCGAAGTCTGCTTGAGGCAATGACTGCATCGATTCGAAGATCGCGCTCGGTATCTCGACCAGTTGGTAGCAGTGCGGGATCGACTGCGGATCATCACGGAACGCTCGGAGCATCACGATGGCATCGACAGCGGCGCAGTACTCCTCGAAGAGGCCCAACGTCTTGATCCTGCGATCCCGTGCCGACCGCACGTCTTGGATCCATGCGGCCTCAGTGAGCTTCGAGATGTGAACCGTCGACTTCGACAGCCGCTGAGCGGCCGTCGACTTCAAGGAGAGCCTTCTGTCACGACCGTCAGATGCCTGCACGGTCACGTCGACGAAGCGTCGTGTCGCCGATGCCGGTGGATCGACGCTCCAGCCCACAGCTTCGCAAGCATCCCGGAATGCGTTTTCGAAACCCGTTTCCTTGAGCGCGTCGACAGCCAGTCCGTGGTGAGCAGAAACCAGCAGCCCGAAGTACTCGATCCAGTCCGGCTCCGCAGTGATCCAAGTCGGCCGGGAAGCAGAACCTTGAGCTTGGGGAGGATCGGAGAGCGAGTCGACCATGCGTGCGACGAAGCGAACACCCATGGGCGAGAGATAATCGATCTTGCGCCTCAGGGACTCGCTGCCGTTCATTGACCCAATCGTCGCTCGATGAGGTCGACGAAGTCGGGGTTGAGCTCGATGCCAGCCCATTTTCGGCCGAGTGCCCGTGCGGCGAGCAGGGTCGTACCGGAACCTGCGTAGGGGTCCAAGACGATGTCGCCGGGCCTGCTGGTGATGGCGACGCACTGGGCAGCGAGCGTCAGCGGCATGACGGCCGGATGGTCCTCGACACCGCAGTCGTCACGCCGACGCGGTTCGGTGTTGATGTCCCAAACGGTCCTCAATCGGCGATCATTCGGTCCGCGGACGGCATCGACGTCGTAGAAGTAATCCTTGTTTTTCGACAGCAGGAACACGGTCTCATGGGCCTTGGTCGGGCGATCCCGAACAGACTCCGGATGTGCATTGGGCTTGTGCCAGATCACCTCCGAGCGAAGCCACCACCCGGCGTCCTGCAAGGCGAAAGCCAAGCGCCAGGGAACCCCGATGAGATCCTTTGGCTTGAGACCCTCAGGGGTCGGCGGTCGAACCCGCATAGCGCGCGCCCGGTTTTTGCGGTCTGGGGCTCGGTAGCGACGGTTGCCCGAGGTGTAGCTGTCGCCCACGTTGAGCCATGCGGTGCCGTCGTCAGTGAGCAGCCGTCGAACCTTGTCGAACGTCATCACGATGCTCTTGACGTAGTCGGCCAAGGCGTCGTCGCGGCCGATCTGGTCATCGATGTCGTAGTCCCGCAGCGACCAGTACGGCGGAGAGGTGACTACTGTCTGGACGCTCCGATCGGGCAAGAGGTCGAGCCCCTGTTCGGCCAGACCGCAGATCAGCACGGGCTGCTGCAGGTCTGCGATGGGCTGAGCATCAGGGAGGTCGAACCGCCGATGCGGCTCGCGAGGTCGCTCAGTGCCAGCACCCATGCATTCCGACCGTAACCGTCGCGGTTCGATGCCAGGCGCATTCCCCGATCCGGTCTCAAACAGTCGTCCGTCCACGCGCCGCAACATAGGCGGGGGCTGTAACATCGAAGGGTCCGCTTGGGCCGGGTTGTGGCTCGGGAGGATGCGTTCGGTGTTTCGATGGTCTGGTCTGACTCTGGGTGTGACGGGCCTTATGCCGGGCCATGCCGCTGTCACGGCTCATCGAGATGGCCGGCACCTCGTGCCCCGCAGCGGGGGCGCGTCGGTCGTGCCGAGGCTTTCCGCGGACCACGTCGAGCCGACGCTCGACCATCACACCCCCCGCCGCATCCATGCCACCCTGACCGGCATGCACAACCGCCCCGCCCGCACCCTCGCAGCGCTGCTCGCCGCAGCGCTGGCCGCCGCGACGCTGACCCTCGCTGCGTCCCCCGCAGCCGCCCAGACCGTGCACGGCGCCTACCTGGCCGGCGCCGAGCCGTGGACCGAATCGGACTGCGCCGGCCAGACCGCCGTCGTGGCGGCGTCGGACGCCGCGGCCCAGTCCGACCTCTACTCAGCAGTAACCCTCGCCGGGGCATTGGGCAGCCGCTGCGCGATCCTCGCCGGCGCCCGCACCGAGCCCATCCCCACCGATCAGCTGCTGCGCCTCGACGCCGCCGCGGGCACTGTGCACGTCGTGGGCGGCCTCGCCGCCGTCCCCGCAGTCAAGATCGCCGGCTACCGGATCGAGCGCATCGCCGGCGCGGACCGCTGGGCCACAGCCGCCCAGGTCGGCGCAGCCGCCTCCGGCACCCGACCCCCAGCCGTGACGCCAGGCCCGCCCTGGAACGCCGACTGCACCGGCCAGACAGCCGTGGTGGCAGCATCCGACGCCGCAGCCCAGTCCGACCTCTACTCAGCAGTCACCCTCGCCGGCGCACTGGGCAGCCCCTGCGTCGTGCTCGCCGGCGCCCGCACCGAGCCCATGCCCGCAGCCCAGCTTGCACGCCTGCGCGCCGCCGTGGGCACCGTGCACGTCGTGGGCGGCCTCGCCGCCGTCCCCGCCGCCAAGACCGCCGGCTACCGCGTCGAGCGGACCGCGGGCGCGGACCGCTGGGCCACAGCCGCCCAGGTCGGCGCAGCCGCCGCCGGAACCGAACCCCCCGAACCGCCGCCCACGACCGGCGACCACCCCGAACCGCCCACCGGCACCGCGGCGGGCATCAGACCCGAGCAGCGCATCACCCACGTCACCGACTGGTTCACCGACATCGGCCTCGGCCAGCCCATCGCGGTCAGCTTCTCCACCGGCGCCTGCCACGCCGCAGCCGCAGCCTGCGCCGACGACCACACCATCTACTACACCGACAGCCCGAACCAGCTCGCCGGCGCATTGATGGCCCACGAATACGCCCACATCTGGCAGCACGACCGGACCGCCGACGTCGGCCTGCACAGCCTGCCCGCCTGGGTCGTGGAGGGCTTCGCCGAGTACATCAGCCACCGCTACAGCCCCGCCGAAGCCCCCAGCGAACGGGACCTGTGCGGCGCGCCATTGGGCGAGGACAACGACCTCGCCCGCATGGGACCCGGCCAATACTCCTTCAGCGTCTACCGAGCCGGCGAGCTCGCCTTCACCCACCTCGTCGACCAATACGGCTGGCAGGCGGTCATCGACTACTGGAACACCCCCGGCACCCACCAACAACGCTTCCAAACCGCCTACGACACCAGCCCCGAAGCGTGGGAAGCCCGATTCCACAAAGACGCCTGCCGCCAAGGCATCTATGAGAACTTCTCAGCCATCAGCCATCCGGCGGCTGGGCCGCCTGGGTATCTTTCGCGATGGGCACAGATTGCGTGGGATGCTGGTGGCCGGATCCAGTTCGTGAACGGGAACGCCCGTGCCGAGATTTTCCCGATCGACGCCATCCGTTTCACCCCAGATGTCGTGTTCGACGAATTCTTGTTCCTAGATAGAGACGACCACTTCAAATCCCAAACCGTCGATGTCGTGCCCCCGATAGGCAGGAGCTTTGCGTACCTCGTCGGCGACGACGCCCACACGATCTGGCGCAACTGCGGCATACGGCCCGGTGACGCGTCCCAGGGTCGTAAGGATGCGCTGCCACCAGTGCGAGTCGAGTACAAGATCTTCGGCGAATGGCACCCCGGCTACGCCCTGTTCGGCAGCGATTGGCACAACGCGCGATTGGACCCGCGGGAAGTCGAGCCGGTCGACGGAAGCGTCTGCCTCGGGAAGTAGCCCCGCCGTGGGTTGGCCGTGCCGGGCCGTGCCGCTGTCGCGGGTATCCGTGCCACCTGGCGTGCCGGGCGGTACGTTGCGGGTGATGGCTGCTGATCTGGAACGTGAGGCGCTGGTGGCGCGCACGGCGAATCTGTTGGCGAACGGCGGCAGCGTGCGCAGCGTGGCTGCGGCGCTGGAGATCGGCCGCACGGCGGCGGCGACGTCGGTGCGCGAGGCGTGTGCGCGTTTCGAGGCTGCGGAGCCGGTCGCTCCGGAGCGTGCGGCGGCTTCCACGTTGGCGGCTGTGGCTGCTGAGGAATCGGCGGACGCGGTGCTGCTCGACGATCTCGCCCGCCAGGCGGCCGACGCCGGCGACGTGCGCACGGCGCTGGCCATAGTGCGCGAGAGAAGGCTGCTGCGCGTCGAGCGCAAGCGGTCGGCTATACGCATCTCGACGCCACCGAGGCGGCGGCACCGGACGGCCCGCGAGTGGCCCGATCCAGTCGCGTCGGTTTTGGTAGCCGACCATTCCCTTACCGGCTAAAGTCGCACGCAGCAGACATGGATTATCAGCGGGGTTTTGGTAGCCGACCATTCCCTTACCGGCTAAAGTCGCAGACAGGAACCACATCGGTGCGAGACAGTTTTGGTAGCCGACCATTCCCTTACCGGCTAAAGTGCCGCGTTCCACGTCGAGCCCGAGCAGATCGTTTTGGTAGCCGACCATTCCCTTACCGGCTAAAGTCGCACAGAACGACGCAAGCACTCCTACCTCGTTTTGGTAGCCGACCATTCCCTTACCGGCTAAAGTTCAGACCAGCCGGAACCCGACCCAGTGTGTGTTTTGGTAGCCGACCATTCCCTTACCGGCTAAAGTATGAAGATCAGCGGGCTGTCTTGGGCGCAAGTTTTGGTAGCCGACCATTCCCTTACCGGCTAAAGTTGCTGCCAGGTCGCGCTCGCGCTCGATGTAGTTTTGGTAGCCGACCATTCCCTTACCGGCTAAAGTGGCGACGGTCGGCGCTGAGACAGCCCGAGAGTTTTGGTAGCCGACCATTCCCTTACCGGCTAAAGTTTCATCGGGACGCGACCACGCCAGCACCTCGTTTTGGTAGCCGACCATTCCCTTACCGGCTAAAGTACAAGGACTCCGATGTCGCCGACGCTACAGTTTTGGTAGCCGACCATTCCCTTACCGGCTAAAGTCCTGGCGCAGCGCGCCTGGCACGACGGCGAGTTTTGGTAGCCGACCATTCCCTTACCGGCTAAAGTAGCAACACCAACAGCAGTGACAGCGCACAGTTTTGGTAGCCGACCATTCCCTTACCGGCTAAAGTCGTCGCACGACGCTGCGCGCGAACGCTGTGTTTTGGTAGCCGACCATTCCCTTACCGGCTAAAGTCGGCATCCTCAGCGACGCCGCAGGGCTCGGTTTTGGTAGCCGACCATTCCCTTACCGGCTAAAGTCCGGCGCCGACAGCATCGACATCCCCGAAGGTTTTGGTAGCCGACCATTCCCTTACCGGCTAAAGTACGCGCACGCTGCCCGACCTGCACGCCACAGTTTTGGTAGCCGACCATTCCCTTACCGGCTAAAGTACGATTGACCGACGGCTGCTTACACTGCGGGTTTTGGTAGCCGACCATTCCCTTACCGGCTAAAGTGACTTCGTCCACCTCAAGGAGGCCACCGAAGTTTTGGTAGCCGACCATTCCCTTACCGGCTAAAGTGAAGATGCCCGACGACATCATGCTGACTCAGTTTTGGTAGCCGACCATTCCCTTACCGGCTAAAGTGTCGGCTGGAGCAACGAGAGCCTGAATATGGTTTTGGTAGCCGACCATTCCCTTACCGGCTAAAGTCTCGGCGAACGAATGCTGCACAGCGCAGTGGTTTTGGTAGCCGACCATTCCCTTACCGGCTAAAGTGATGGTTCGGACTATTGAGGGATCGCTCGGTGTAGGGGCTGAGGTGATGCTTGGCTAGAACAGGAGTAGCTGATTTCGTTCAGTGTCACGGTGCTCTCGAGCGCCACCGTTGAATACCTGCATTTGCCCGTATTGCTTGTCAGTGAGCGACAATATGCTGACGTGCCCCTCTGGAGGCACTTTATGATGAACCCTATATGCGAGGGCGTCAACAGCTGATCGGCTCCCGCAGAACTTCATGTAGACCGAGAACTGTGCCATCTCGAAGCCGAGGTCAAGCAACTCATTGCGAAACTTAGTGGCGCGACGACGTTGTGGCTTAGTCGTCACTGGTAAATCAAACATGACAATGGTCCACATGAATCTGTACCCGCTGTATTCGTTCATCCCACTATTGATCGGCCGTCTGGGAGACTAATGTGAGGTCGTCTCTCGAGTACTGCCTTGGTAAGCGATTGAGCGGCCCATTCGATGCAGCGACTGAGCGGCGCGATGCCGCGATCGGTATTCACGCCTCGGGCCAATACCGCGACCAGATCCGATTTCGCTTCGGCATCGACATTTTGACATTCGCGGGACCAAAGCCCTAGCACGGTTCGGTCGACGGCAGGCCGAAACGGCTCCATCAGATCGTCGGCGAGACAAAACGCGTTGAAGCGGTTGTGGTGCTGGAGACCAAGCGATGGATGCAGCCCGGTTGCGCACACGCAGCGGGCGACGGTTGCTCTCAGTACGGCGTAGCCGTAGTTGAGGAGCCCATTCGGTCCAGGGCCGTCCCGACGGCGACGAAATTCATCGCCGAAAAGGCGGGTCCAGTACCACCGGGCACCCTGTGCCTCGAGCAACGTGCAGTTGTCGGCTGAGACTCGGTGTGCCAACTCATGCAATGGACTCGGGTCGTGGTTCTGATTGTGCAATACAGTGGCCTGTGCTTCCAGCTTTGTCCGGATAAGTATGGCCCAGAGTGAAGCTCGAAGGTCGTCGGGCAGATTTGCCTGGGCTGACATCCGCCTGCTCTGTTCGTAGTTCGCTTGGACCGGCCACAGCCATGCAGCGGGCGTGTGATATGCGTCGCAGCAGACGAGCGGAATGCCTCGTCGGGCGAGTTCGACGACCACGCTGTTGGAGTACGATGCCTGCGGCGTATGGACAATTATTGACTCAATCTCGTCGAACGGCACGAGCCTCTCGGAGGCTTCGGCCGTATCGGCGCTGCTGGCTACCGAGAGCGAGCCGCGCTTCTTAGACAGGTAGCACCGCCCCGTTGCAATGTCGAGGACTCGGCGCTCCATATCTTCATCACTCCGAATGTTTCTCAACTCTGACGCTGAGCGGGCCACCGTCATGCACACGGCCCAGAATGTCGACGCTGATCTTGCGCAGACCTTCGGTCGGCACACGAGATGCGCTCTTGCGGAACGACGGCATCATCTTGGCCTTGCCTGCCTGTTCGTGACTGACGAGGCCAATGCTCTGGCCTGTGAGTTCCTTGACCCGAAGAATCTGCCGGTCCTCGCCGTGGCCCATGGCGACCATGTCGTTGATGTGGAGCCGTATGAGTTTGCGCGCTGTCGGATGGCATGCCTTGACCTGCGAGAGGCGGTGCTCGCGATGTGCATCGAAGCGGCTGACGGTCTCTCCGATGGCCTTGCCATCGGGCAGGAGCCAGATGTCCATGAAGGCATTGCCGTCAGTCTTGTATGCCTTGTGGATGCCGCCGTTGGCATCCCTGATGAAGGCCAGACTGTCCTCGCTCATCTTCAAGAGAAGCCGAATGCGATGAACCCCGAGTTCTGCCTGCGCATGTCGAATGAATTGCTGCCATCGCTCGGCGTCGCTGTCGCCGATATCGGCTGCGCGAGCGTGTTCCCGAGCGTGTTCCCAAGCCGTCTCGAGGCGGTGCCTGAGCGTCAGGTCCCGTACCCGTGCGAGGTCTTGAGGCTTGATGTTCGAGAGTTGCTTTCTCTCGACCAGCGTCATCTTGCCATGCTCATCGGGCCCATCGACGATCCCATAGGCAGTGTCGTTGTGGAGACTACCGCTCGTGACGTCCCGCCCGCTTCGGCGGCGTTCTCGCTTGTCGCGCTGTATGGTGAAGTGATCCGGTCGATGGCGGACGACACACCGACGAACAAGAGACTCGATGTCAGTGCGAAATCCGGGCCACGGCGACGAGATGCCGTCTGTCGCTCGTTCGACGTTCCCGCCGCGCCCCGACTTGCTGGCGATCTGCTGCAGCAGCGAACGCGATGTCATGCCCACGACAGCAGCGTCGATCATGTGGTGACGATGGTCGTCGCGGTTCTTCCTGCTGTCGCCCGGCCCCGTCAGGATGCTGTTCAGCCCCCATGCCCGGCGCAGCAGTGCAGTCATTCGGCCTGGTGTCACCCAGATGCTGCGATAGTCGACTGCGCATTCGAGATACTCGCGGACGAGGCGTGACAAGTAGCGATTCTCGTTGAGCTGACGTTCCAGAAAATCCGAGCGTGCTTCGAATCGGTCCATGGCGTCTGGACCGAAGCGCCAGCGCTTCCCCGGCGGCAGCGCTTCCGCACGAGCGAGGATCGCGTCGTAGAGCGCCTGATCGGCGCCCCATGCCTCGTAAGGCGTTCGGTTGGCCTTCTCCCTGTTGGCACTGCGCATTGCAATGACGGAGTTATTCATGCTGTTGTCGAGGGTGCGGCTGTAGGGCAGCAGATGCTCGATCTCGGTTTCGTCGGACAGAAGCCGCCCTACCGACAGCGGTGTGCCGGTGAAGGGACAGACCCGCTGGTTCGGCGGGCCCTGCTCATCCCACAAGCGCAGCTTGCGCATGTCGCGAGCCGACGGCGAGGAGAGACCGGCGTCTTCCGCCATCGAACGCAGCAGATCGTTGCGTTCTGAGTTCTTGCGTTGCCGAAGCTCATCCTCGCGTCGCTGCTCGTTCGTCTGCTTCAGATCGCGCGATAGTTCAACCACTACTTGATCCGGTTTGCCGTATGCCTCCGTGATGGCGTTGAAGAGCCGGCGCACTTGGCCGAGTGCGATGTGCACGGTCGGGTTCGCTACGCGGCCATGGCGCTCAACTGCAGATCCGGCGCCGGCTTTGGCGCCGGTGACATGCCGTGTGAGCACCTCGCCGTAGTAGGGCAAGCGGTCATAGCGGGCGTGGCCGTGCAGATCTGAGTGATGACCCAGCCCTGCTGCGTTGACTGCCTCGTGGTAGTGCATCCCTCGTTGCATATGCGGCAGCAAGCGCTCTATGGCTGCTCTGGACAGGTTGCCTGTGCCACTCGGCAGCTTGGCGGCAGCGACTGCCTCGGCTGATGCTTCGTCGAGTTCGTGTTCGGCCATCAGCCAATCGACAAGCGTGTCGGTGTCTGTATCGGCGAGCAGGCGCTCGACGATCTGCTGCTGAGCTTCGGTGCTGTAGCTGCTCCACTTGCTGCCGAAGCACTTGCGAGCGCGCAGCACTGTGGCGGTGCCGTCCCCGTCCAAGGCTTCCCGTGCAACCGAGCGCAGGTTGAAGCGTGTGCCTTCGGGCAGTCCTGCGTCGGCTGCCAGTTGGCTGAAGTCGCGCCGCTTGCTACGGCACAGCTTCGTGACGACCTGCTGGCGTTCGTCGTCCGTCAGCGGCCGGGCGGCCTCGCCGGCTGGAGCTACTTCCGCGTTGTTGACTTCCTGCAGTATGCGGAAGAGCTGGAACAACGGCTCGGCCTTGAGAATACGGACCTCGTCGCTCAGCAGCGTGCACCGGCCGCGCTCAACAGGGCGCAGCGGACGCTGGTGCATCAGAGCAGCGATAACAGCGTCCCAATCAGCAGCAGAGACCCCGGGGTGATGTGGCGCCTGTGCTTCGCGGATCGCTTCGAGTTCATCCTCGATCATCGACCGCTCGGGGTAGAGACCGTTGTCGAGCCGAGCACGTATGGTCGCCCCGCGTTCACGTCGACGCCACAAGTACTCGCCGAGGGTTCGAGCGCCCGATTGCTCGATGCGGCGTGCCAACTCTGCAGTCTCTTTGCGGATCGTTCCGTCTTCGTCACTGTCGACCTGACGGTTGCTCTTGAAGCCGCGCCGATCCGCGAATGACAGCAGTACCCGTGCGAGCTCGGCCGGCTGAAGCGGCCGGTCCAGAGCCGAAGCTCTCTGCTGCAGAGGATCGATCATTCGCCAAGCAGCGCGGTCCTCTGAAGGACTTGGCAGTAGGCCGCAGTCGTGCAGCAGTGCTGCTGCCCGCCGACGTCGGCGGAGGGTTCGGTCACGGTTGCGCCGTGGTCCGCGTTTGGCTCGGCGCTCGGCTGCGTTCGAGGCCCGATTCTTGGGGTTGCGGCCATCGCTGTGGATCGAGACTCCACCGTCCACGACCTCTATGGGTTCGGGTGGGTCCGCATCGTTCAGGCGGTACAGCACCCACCCGATGCTGTTCGTGCCCAAGTCGAGTCCGAGTCGCAACACCTGATTGCCGCCTGCCGAGTTTCCCGCAGGTGAGCGGGCGAATCAGGGTAGTCTGCGACACAGGGAATGGTTGGCGGTACCCACGGGTGCCAACAACAAGCAGAGTCCCGAAAGCGGGACGATATGCACCACGTTGCGAGGCGGGCTCCGGCCCGCCTCGTCCCTTTGGTATCCGCGACGTGAACCTCACGGCAATCGGGTGAGTGTGAGGCGTCCGAGCGCTGTGATGGCCCAGACGACGACGCCGATCTCATAATGCGCTTCCGGGTTGGCGTTGCGCTGGTGCACACTGTGTCGATGCGGCCCGCACCGACTGGCAACACCAAGGTGGCGGGAGTGATCGGCGATCCCGTGCGGCACTCGCTCAGCCCGGCACTGCACAACGCTGCATTCGCTGAACTGGGCTTGGACTGGACGTACCTGGCTTTTGAGGTGCCCGCCGGTCAGGGCGCCGATGCCGTGGCCGCAATGCGGGTGCTCGGCATTGACGGCCTGTCGGTGACCATGCCGCACAAGGACGCCGTGGCTGCTGCGGTTGACGAGCTGTCGTCCGCGGCAGAGCTGCTCGGCGCCGTGAACTGCGTGCGCCGCAACGGCGACCGGCTGATCGGCGAGAACACCGACGGCGCCGGTTTCTTGCGCTCGCTGCGCACCCAATCGGGGGTCGACCCAGCAGGGCTGCAGACGGCAGTGCTGGGGGCCGGCGGCGCGGCGCGGGCGGTGATCGTTGCCCTGGCGGCAGAAGGGGCGCTGGTGACGGTGGTGAACCGCTCGCCGGATGCGGCGGTACGGGCTGCGGCATTGGGTGCGGCGGCCGGTGGCGCAGCAGCCGAGGCATCGGGCGGGCCTTCAGGCTCGGCGGCAGTCGGCGGCCCTGAAGCGATACGCGACGCCGATGTGGTGGTGAACGCCACACCGCTCGGCATGACCGACGGCGATCCGCTGCCGGTCGATCCGGCGCTGCTGAGCGACAGCCAGATCGTGGTGGATCTCATCTACCGGCCTGAGCGGACGCCGTTGCTTGAGGCGGCCGCCCAGGCAGGTGCGACGACGCTGAACGGTGTCGGCATGCTCCTGTATCAAGCCGCTGAGCAGTTCACGATGTGGACCGGCCGCGACGCTCCTGTTGACGCGATGGCAGCGGCGGTCGGCTTCGACCTTGCCGGTTCGTAACCCGCCGGTTTCCTCCAGCGTGCGGCAGGCGTCCTCATCGAGGGCAGCGTGGTGATCAGCCAGGTGGGGCCGAGTCTTGTGGCCGGTGCGGTCGCCGGACTGGGCGGCGCTGCTGCGGGCGCGGCGGCGGTTCGCTGCGCGGAGAACTGCTTCGGCGTCCGCCTGCAGCCGGCACTGACGATCACGGCGTGCATGGCCACGGGCGCGGTGCTCGCGCTGCGGGTCGGTACCCACGCCTACCTAGCGCCGCTGCTCGTCTTCGGATGGGCGAGTGTGCTCATCGCGGCTGTCGACCTGCGCACCCACCTGATCCCCACGCGCCTGTTGCGGGCGTGCACCGCCGTCGCAGTCCCGTTGCTGTGCGCGGCAGCAATGCTCGACGGCGGCCTCGCGGGACTGGTGCGCACATCTGCCGCAGCAGCCATCGGGGCGGCACTCGGCTGGGCGGCGATGCACGTCATATGGCGAGTTGCCCGGGGTGGGCTCGGCTATGGCGACGTGCGGCTCGGCGGCTACCTGGGCCTTCACTTGGGCCTCGGCGGGCTCTCTGCCGTGTGGGCGGGCCTGCTTGCGGGCTTTGCCATCGGCGCCGTGGTCGGCGCTGTTGGGGTAGTCGCGTTGGGCCGGAGCACCGACCACCGATTCGCTCTCGGGCCGTCGCTGGTCGCCGGCGCGCTCGCCGCTGCTTGGTGGTTCATGCCGCTGGGCCTCGCCGCGTGAACCCGCCTCAGTCCCACGCGGTTCGCTGCCCGCCAGGCATCTGCTACGCGCGGAGGCATCCCGGCAGGTAGCCAGCCAGGATGCGTCGGTACCCTCGCAACCGATGTCGGGCACCATCCGCGTCGATGTTCCGCTGGGCGACCGCTCGTACCCCGTGCTGGTCGGCGCCGGCGCGCGCCACGAGCTCGCTGCGGTGCTGCGCGAGTCCAAGCTGACCGCTGCAGCACAGCGCGCCGCAGTGATCACCCAGCCGGGCATCGACGTCGATGTCGACCCGGGCATCGGGTTCGAGAAATTCGAGATTCCCGACGGCGAACAGGCCAAGGAGCTGTCCACCGTGGGCGAGATGTGCAGCGGGTTCGCCCGTTTCGGCCTCACCCGTCGTGACGTCGTGGTGGGTGTCGGAGGAGGCGTGGTCACCGACGTGGCCGGATTTGCGGCAGCGGTATATCACCGCGGCGTTGCGGCGGTACACGTTCCCACCACCCTGCTGGGTCAGATCGATGCTGCCGTTGGCGGCAAGACCGGCGTAAACCTGGCCGAGGGCAAGAACCTCGTCGGGGCTTTCTGGCAGCCCGCAGCTGTGCTGTGCGACACCGAGGTGCTCGACACGCTGCCCGAGCGCGAGCTGCGCGCCGGCTACGGCGAGCTGGCCAAGTACCACTTCATCGGCTGCACGCCCCAGGCTGCGCGTCTCATCGGCTCCCACCCGTCGCTCGCGCAGCGCTTGGAGGGCGGCGAACCGCTCAGCTCGCTCGAAGGGGCAGAGCTGGTGGCGGCGTGCGTGGCCATCAAGGCCGAGGTGGTGGCTTCCGACGAGACCGAGAGCGGCCGCCGGGCGTTGCTGAACTACGGGCACACGCTGGGGCATGCGCTCGAGATCGCCGGGCGGTTCGACCTGCGCCATGGCGAGGCAGTGGCCATCGGGCTTCGGTACGCGGCAGTGGTCGCTCGCCTGCTCGGACGTATCGACGACGATCGTGTCGCCGAGCACGAGCGGGTGCTCGACGCCTACGGGCTCAATGCGAGCTTGCCCCACGACATCGATCACGACGAGATCATTGAGCTGTTCGGCCGCGACAAGAAGGCTGCCGGAGGCATCACGTTCGTGCTCGACGGTCCCGACGGCCTCGAATTGGTGCCCGGCATTGGTTCGGGCGTGCTGCGCAGCGCGCTCGAGCGGATGTGAGTGCAGTCATGCCTCGCCACGTCGTGCTGCTGCTGTCGGGCCCGAACCTGAACCTGCTGGGCACCCGCCAGCCCGAGATCTACGGCACCGAGACGCTGCTCGATCACGTGCGCGCCGCCCGCCGAGCCGCGACTGAGCGCGGCTGGGACCTCGAACACCGCCAGAGCAACCACGAGGGCGACCTGGTCGATGCGGTGCACGCCGGCATCGGCCGGGTGGAAGCGATCGTGGTGAACCCCGGTGCTCTCACCCACTACGGCTGGTCACTGCACGACGCGCTCGCCGCATTCGATGGCCCGATCGTGGAGCTGCACCTGTCCGAGCCGCGCGACCGCGACCCGTGGCGGCATCTGTCGGTGGTAGAGCCGCTGGTGTCCGCTCGGGTGGCGGGGGAGGGCGCCGCCGGCTACCCGCGGGCAGTCGCCCTGGCCATCGATGCGGCGGTCGCCGACGCCGGTGCCCCCGACACCGGCGACGACGCCGACCGGCCATCGTGACCCCGCGTCATGGCGGCGGGCCGGGCTTGTACCGTCCCGCTGCGAACCTGCAAGCATCCAGGCTGACCGCGAGGCGTTGACATGGCCATCTCCACCGCCGACTTCCGCAACGGCATGACGCTCGACCTCCCCGACGGGCTGTTCCAGCTCACCGGGTTCCAGCACGTCAAGCCGGGCAAGGGCGGCGCGTTCGTGCGCACCACGCTGCGCAACGTCCGCACTGGCGCCACGCTCGAGCGCACGTTCCGGGCGGGCGAGCGCATGGAGCGCGCGGTCATCGACCAGCGCGACATGCAGTACCTGTACGCCGACGGCGATTCGCTGGTGTTCATGGACACCGACAGCTATGAGCAGCTCCCGGTCAGCCGCACGGCGGCTGGCAGCGCCACCAATTTCCTGGTGGAGGGTGAGATGGCCACGGTGGTGCGCCATGGCGACGAGGTGCTGGGCGTGGAGCTGCCCGCATCGGTGGTGCTGGAGGTGGCCGACACCGACCCCGGCGTGCAGGGCGACCGGGTGTCGGGTGCGCGCAAGCCGGCCACGATGTCCACCGGGCTGGTGGTGCAGGTGCCGCTGTTCATCGAGACCGGCGAGCGCCTGAAGGTGGACACCCGCAGCGGCGACTACATCGAGCGGGCCCGCGGCTGACGCCGCAGGGTCGCCGATACGGGCCTCAGCCCACTGCCATGAGCCGCCCGAGCGACCCCTTTGCCGCCCCCGACGAGCCGACCCGCCGCCGAGAGGCGCGCCAGCGCTCGGTGGAGCTGCTGTACGAGGCCGAGATGAAGTCGTGCGAGCTGGCCGATGTGCTCGCCGAGCAGGTCAGCGATATCGACCCGTTCGCGCTCGAGCTGGCCACCGGCGTCGCCGCCCAGCGCGAGGCGCTGACCCAGCGGCTCGCCGAGCTGCTGAACGTGGGCTGGACGCCCGAGCGTCTCGGTGCGTGCGACCGGTTGATCCTGCTGCAAGGCCTCTTCGAGCTTGAGCGAGGGGCGGCCCCCGCGGCGGTAGTCATCAACGAAGCCGTCGAGCTTGCACACCAGCTGGGCGCCACCGATCGCAGCGGCGCCTTGGTGAACGGCGTCTTGGCAGCTGCCGACGGCCGGTGACCCCGCTGGTCACCGCGTACTCCGGCTGCGGAGCGATCAGCCTGGCCTTTGCACTGTGGGCGCGTCGACACCGGCCGTCCTCGTTCACCGCCGCGACCTGAAACCGGCGGCCGCTGTCGCGCACGCGGCCGACGGCAGCGGGGCCAAGACATCGCGCTCGCAGGAAGTGCGAGACCGCGGCGATCTGCCTGTAAGTATCACATATCTTGAAAATCATTGGAATGATCTGAAACAACGCGCCTAGAACTCGCATCGAATCTTTGCGGCGACCCCGACCGAACGGGATGACCGCAAAGACGACCTCGCACAACGAGTTCGCAGGAGCTGAGCGATGACCATTCGAAGGCGCTGCCTGACCGCACTGGGATTGCTGGCGGCCGTCGTCGCGACGCTCGTGGCAGCGTGCAGCGGCGACGGCGAAGAACCCGTCGATCCTGCCCCGTCGATCTCTGCAGACGCCGGCGGCGACGCCATCGACGACGCCGGCGGCGTCAACACGGAGCTTCGCTCGCCGCTGGGCGATCAACCCACCGACGAGGCACGGCTGATCGTTGCGCGCAACGGCGAGTACCCGATCTCGGGGGAACATCTCCCGTCGCTCGAACTGCAATCGGCCGTAGCGATCGGCAGCAACCGCATCTGGGTCCCCTGGCCGCCGTACCCGGAGGCGGATGCCGACCCGGTGCGGCGTGGCGAACCGGCGGCGACCGGCTCGCACTCGAAGCTGCTCGGCGACGCCGAGCGCGGCTACGACTACATCGTCGCTCAGCGAGCCCAGTGGGAGGCGATGCCGCCCTACCTGCCCGAAGCGCGGGCAGCGATGGCCGAGGGGGCCCGGTTAGCGCGCCGGCGCGGGGGCACCGGGACGGCGTGGGAGTTGGCAGTTGATCCCGCGGGTCTCGACTACGAGACGCGCATCCATGAGGACGGCAGTGGCGCCTACGACCATGTGTCGCTGTGCCCCCGGCATCCAACGCCAGCCTCGCTTGGCGTGGCTTCGGGCGATGCAGACGCCGAGCAGGACCGTGCCGGTGCGGTCGTCGAAGCGTTCATCACCGGGATGCGCTCGCCCGGCGGACGGCCCATGCACTCGTGGGGTACGACGGTCAACGAGGTCGCCAAGCTGCTCGTCTACAGCCCAGGAGAGCCGATGGAGCTCGCGCTCGGCGGTCACAGCCTGACTGACGCGGGCTTCTTCCCCGGCGACTGGTCGGCACAGGCGAAGCGTTGGCTCGCGCGTCGCGCAGCGCAGGGAGCGGTGACCGACTCGCTGGTCGGCCATGCCGTCGTGAGCACGGGGCCCGAGACGCTGTGGGAGGCATGCGCCGACTTGGCCTCGATCATCCCCGGCGTCTACACCGAGTCACACCGCACCCGCCAGCTTGAGTCGTTGTGGGCTCGCGGGCTGCGGCTCGAGTTCACCGCACCGCCTGTCGAGCGGGCATGGATCGCCGACCTCAGCGCAGCCGGACATGCACTGGCCGTGATCTGCCACGCACCTGGGCAGTCCTACTTGGTCGACACCGCCACGGGCGAGCGTCTTGACTCCGGCACTGATCATCGTGCACAGGTCGAGGCCATGTGGCTCACCTGGTCGCGGCTCAGCTACCGGGTGCTGCGCAATGCCCTGTTCGAGGGCGGCTGTGACGGCGACGCCTTTTCCCAAGCAACGCAATGGATGCAGGAACGCAAGGACGCTCATGCAGCGTCCATCGAGTGGAGCGAGCCCCGCGCATGGGGCTCGGGCGTCCGCAACCAGTGGATCGCCGTGCGCGAATGGGTGGAGGTGTCCCAGCAGGAGGCATGGCGGGCGCACCGGGATCACGGCTGGCACTTGGAGTTCTGGTGCGAGACCGGCATCCCCCTTGGTGCACTGGTCGGCGGCGAACTGCGTCGCCCCGCGCTGGAGTCTCGCTGCACTGCCGAGCAGTGGTCGGCGCTGTCTGAGGCCGCGGCTGCGGCGCCTGAAGTGACAAGCGAGCTCTCGGCCACGAACTGGGCGCCGGGCGCGAGCTGGCACGAGCGCATGTACCTCTCGCCGTTCAAGTCGTTCGAACAGGCGCTTGGCTGCCCTGCGGACCCAGTGCTCATTGATGAGGCGCTCGCGCGTCCGATCGAGCGACGGCCGAAGAAGCCGTGGCCGCCGGGCTCGCTCCCGCTTACCCCCGACGGGCATGCCTATCCGCGCCCGATGCCGCCGTGCCCAGAGGCCGGCTGGCCGCCCCAGACCGACCGGTTTTGGTGGCCCGAGGCCGACTTGCTGGCCGAAGTGGGCCGTGACATGTCAGGAGAGGAAACCGCAGGGGCGACGTCATGAGCGGCAGCAGCAATCCAGCTGAGCCCGGCTTCTCATCGACGACTCGGATCAGCACTGCTCGCGTCGGACTCGCACGCGTGGCACGGCGCTGGTTCGCGGGCGCCTGCGTGGTGCTCGCGACGCTTGGCGTCGTGGCAGCGCCCGACGACTCCGCCGAAGCACAGACATCTGTGGCACCGGTGCTGACCTGCGGCGGAGGCATGGTGCTCGACAGCTCTAGCGGCCAGTGCCTGACGCCTCGCACCGAAACGTCGCTGCGCCCGTCGAGCTGCTCGGCGGGATCGGTGCGGGTGGCGGGCCAGTACGGCGGTCACGTCTGTCAGACCAAGGTGACCAAGCAGGTGGACACGGGCCGGACGCAGCAGGTCTACAGCCATACGACCTACGACAAGGTGTGGGTGCCGACCGGTGCCAAGCAAGTGCAGACGGGAACGAACCGTGTCTGGGTGCCCCCCAAGACGGTCACCGAGCCGCTGGTGCCGCCGGTGCGGGTGCAAGTGGGCACACGCACCGAATCGAAGGTGGTGACCCGCCCAGGGCCTGACGTTCTCTACGAGGTCAACTACCAGGCAACGGTCACGACCACGCGTACGGTCAAGCGCTGCACATTCGACCCGTTCGCCGGTCGGCAGTGCTGGAACGAGACCGTCGCCGAAACGCACACAGAGACGCGGACACGTCTTGAGTGCTGCATTCCGGGTCCGCCGATCACCGAGACCGTCACCACCGAGGTTCCCGTCTACGAGTACCGGACCTCGCGCACGGCCACTATTCCGGGGTACTGGCGGGAGGAGCCCGTCTATGAGACGCGCGAGACCGGCTACTGGGACCGTGTGGCGACGCTCCATTACACCACCCAGCCGATCTACGAGACCGTGGTGACGTGGGTGACGGCATCCACCACGCTGGGCCCGTGTCCGTCGCGTTGGCAGCCTGCGGGCAGCCAGTGCTCGCGCACTGTCCTGGGTCCGCCGTCGGGAGCGCCGACGCAGGGTTGCCCGTCGGGCTCGGTGCCCCGCTACGGCGATGCGCTGGGCGGCAACGGCCCCTCGGTGCTGACCTGCCAGTCGTCCGCACCCGGTTCGGACACCGACACCGGCACGGAGCAGGACGACAGCGGCGGGCCCGAGGACAGCCCCGACGGAACGGCGCGGTCGCTGCTGCATCTGGCCGGTGAGAGCGATGAGCGGCTCGCCGAGCTGGGCATCCACCGGTGCTCGAACGGGCTGCTGTCCTATGTGCCGTGCAGTGAGCTGCCGGGGCGCACATGGAACGACGACCCCGACGCCTGCGACGGCATCGAAGGGACCGTCTACAAGCCCGACCACGGCGGCTCCTGCGTGACGCCTACCGACGTGCTGAACAAGTGCACAACGCCCGGGCAGTGCGAGGACACCACCATTCGCACGTACTGCCCCGCGATCGGCGAACTGGCCGATACTCGGCTCGAAGAGCACGTCCATCCGCAGCGCGGGGCGGAGACCTACCGCGTCTGCCGTTTCGACTGCACGGACTTCGGCTCGCTGCCGTCGTATGTGCGCACGCGCATCAACGGCTCCTACGACTACGCCTGCGTGCCCGAGCCCGATCCCGACGACGATCCGACCTCTTCGACGACGACGCAGCCCGGCACCACGACCACCACCACCGAATCGACGACCACTACCACGAGTCCGCTCGACGACGAGGAAGACGAGGACGAGACCGACGGCACAGAGCCTGACGACCCAGACCCCGACGACACGGAACCCGATGACACAGAGCCCGACGACACGAATCCCGATGACAGCCCGCCGACCCGCACCACGGTGGTCACCACCGAACCGACACCGACCACCGCCGTGCCCCTCGACGACGAGTGCGCACCGGCGCCGTCGGCGACGGCTGCCGCCGGTGCTCTGAGCGGGCTGAGGCTGAGGTCCCATGTTCGCACTGCTGGCGCGGGGAGTTCGCATCAGCGTCACATGCCGGGCGACGGGCGCTACCTGCAGGTCGCTCCCGGCCGCGGTTGGGTCGAGATCAGCGGTTCGGTCGACGTCTCCGAGCACGAATGCGAGTGGGTCGCCACATGGGTGCGTCTGAGCTGGGAGGACCTGCAGCCATGGGTGGCCGATCAACGTCGCTCCATGGAGGCGCGGGCTGACACTCGACACCTCGTGAAGCGCTGGGATGCGCTGAACGCTGACCAGCAGCAGCTCGTCCGTCAATGGCATCGACCGGGTGCGGTTCCCCCGGTGACGGTCTGCTCGGTCGGCAGCGCATCAGGTGCGGGCGCGTCGGCGTCGTGCGATTGGACGTTCGCGCATCCCGCGGCCTACGCGTGGCAGGCCAGCCTCTGCTTCGAGCCCGGCGCCACTTCGGGAACCGTGCAGCCACGCGGCAGCGAGCCCAGCAGGCGAGATTCGTGCTGGGTGCAGCTCGCATCAGGCGTCGAGTGGATTCGCTCGGTCGGCGACTACGCCGATGGCCGTGCGACCGTGACCGGCAGCGGGAGCGGATCGTGACCCCGGCGGGGCCAGTGGGATACCCCGCCGAAGACCGCTCCGCTGATCGGGGCGGCCTGCCGCGCCACGGGCCCGAGCCTTGGCGCATCGGGGCGGCGGTGCTCATTGTCGGCACCGTGGTGCTCGCGATCTGGCTGTGGGGTCGCCCGCATGCCGAGCCGCCGACCGTTCTGGCGGCGGTCGCGTCCGAGCCGTGGACGGCGGGCCAGCCGCCAGGCGCGTTCGAGGTTGTCGAGATCGCAGCGCAGCTTGCAGATCGCTTCGCCGATCCCGATTCGATCGTGACGAGCGTGGCGAGCCATGACGTTCCGCCGGGAACCTTCGTGACGCCCGGCTTGCTCGGCAACCCCGGTGACGCCACTGGGGACCTCACAGCGATGCGCTTCGCTGCAGACACCTCTGCGTGGCCTGAACCGGGACCGCGTGCGGGCAGCCGGGCCGTGGTGGCGAGTGTGCTGGGCGGCTGCGCGCTCGACGTGACGACCTTGGCAGGTGGTGCCGAGGGCAGCATCGTGGTCCATGTCGATGCGGCGGACGCTGCTCGCTATGCGCGCGCCGCCGAGCTCGACGGGCTCGTGGCCTGGCCGGCGCCGCCCGACGGCTGGCCCGAGTGCCGGTCGCCGTGGGCTGCGGGAACAGTCCCTTCGGCCTTCAGCAGTAGGGCGCCATCTGGGCTCAGCAGCGACTCGGCATCGGGCTTCGGCGGCGCGCTGCCGCCGACCCAGCTCGGCGATCCGGCCGGGGGCTGAGACGTGCTGCTCGTGCTGTGTGACGACGCTGTGGGAGCGACGGCGAGCGACTGGGTCCGCGAGGCGCTGCGGGCGGGGCTCACCGCCGTTGCGGGCCAAGTGTGGTTCGCGGCCGACGTGATGTCGATGCCGCGCTCTGACGAGGGAGGCGAACCGTGTGTGGCGTGGCTGACCAGCAGTGTCGAGCCCGATGCGATCGCGGCTGCTGCTGCCTCGTCCAGTGAGGTAGTGCTGTTGCTCGGCGCTCCTGCTGCTCGTGCTGCAACAGGTGCCGTGGGCGGCCCTCATGCAGCGCAGGCGTGGAACGCCGCGACTTCAGGCGGAGTGCCGTGTACTGCGGTGTGGCTGCCGAGCGCGGGCGGCGGGCGCGGCGATCCCACTGGGGAACTCTCTGCGGCGCTGGACGCCAACCGGGCGGTGCGCCTCAAGCGGATAGGCACCCGCGGCGCCTACCGGCAGCTTCACCGGCTGGGACGCTCGCTGGCGTCGTCGGCGTGTGCCCCGCAGCGACTCGACCGCACCGACGGCGCGGTGCGGCGGCGCACTGCGGCTCGCGCCGCCACCGACGCGCTCTCCGAGCTGCTCGACGAATCCGACGTCGAGGAGTACCAGATACGTGGAGGCGAGTCGATGCTCGTGCAGTATGCGGACGGCCGCGTGGAGCGACAGCCGTCGCCGTTCGCCGCCGACGAGGATCTCATCGAGGCAGTGCGATTCCTCGCGAGCTATTCCGGGGATCGACCCCAGCGCTTCGACGAGCTGGATCCCCGGCTGGACGTGCGTGTCGGCGACCGCTGGCGCCTGCACGCCGAGGCGTTCGTGACGAGCCCGCCCAACGTCGTGCTCCGCTCGAACATGGCCGGCCGGATGCGTCTCGACGATCTCGGCATCGCCTCGAACGAACTGGGCAGCGTGCTCATCGAAGCCATCGCTGGCAGGGTGCGGGCCAACGTGGTGGTGGCGGCGGCGATGGGCGGCGGCAAGACCACGCTGTGCCAGGCGCTGCTCGCGGCGGTGCCCGACCACGAGCGCATCGACACCATCGAGGACACGCCAGAGCTGCGGCTGGCGGAGTACGGCATCCACCCCAACACTTACGAGCGGCTGACCCGCGACGCCAATCAGGACGGCCACGGCCGTCATTCGATGGCCGACCACATCCGCGATGCCAAGCGGGCGAACGCCGCCAAGCTGGTGGTGGGAGAGATCCGCGGCGAGGGCTGCGAGGCGCTGCTCGATGCCATGTCGTCGGGCCTCGACGGCTGCCTGGTCACGCTCCACTCGCAGCCCGGCAAAGGGGTGCTGGAGAAGCTCGTGGCCTATGCCTGTTCGGAGGGCGCCGAGCCCGACTACGCGCGCCGTCAGATAGCTGCGGCGGTGGATCTGTGCGTGTGGATGGGGCGCAATGACGCTGGCGAACGGGTGGTTGCCGATGTGACCCAGCTCACCGGCATCGACGATCTCACCGGTGTCATATCCACGATCTGCCTCTGGGCGCTGCGACCTGGCGACCGCTGGGCGACACCTGTCGGCCGTCCCGCAGGTCGCATGGCGGAGGTGTACGCGTCTGCTGGCCTTCCCGCCTCAGGCGGTGATTCAGAGCTGCCCGCCGCCTACTCCCAGATTGTCGATCTCCCGCTGATGCCGAACGTCGGTGCGGCGATGTCGGCTGCGGACCCGTCGATCCAGCCGCCGTCGGCGGAGACGCAGCTGCCGGCGCGTGGGCAGCAGCCGACAGAAGGTCATTCCGAAAGGGACGAAACGCCCACGCGATCGTCGTCGAAGGCTCAGGGCCAGCGGCCGCCGCCTAAATCGGACAAGGCCGACGAAGCCGCCGCTGTGTCGCGGCCGAAAGCCGAGGAATCGTCACGACGCGGCGAGCCGACAGAGGCGCGGCCGAGTCTGCCGCAATCGGCGGTGCCGCCGTCGGGCACGCCAGTGCGTGACGACGGACGGCCGCGCGGAGTGCTGTGGGACCCGGGCCCGCTCGTGCCGATCGACGACCCGCCGCCCTACGAACCGCTCGTTGACGAGGACCCCGCATGCTGAGATTCATTGCGCTCGGCGTCGTCGGCGTCAGCGCCGCGCTGTGGATCGTGTTCGCCGATGTCGCTCCAGTGGGTCCGGCCGAGCAGCGGTCACTGCGCTGGCCATGGCTGGTGACTGGCCTTACCGCGTTCGCCGCGGGTCTCGCGCTCGGCCCTGCAGCAGCCGGAATGGCGAGCGCGGTGACAGGCATATGCGCTTGGTGTGCGGCCGTCATCCTGCGCAGTCGTGAGCGCGTCGCCACTGCTGAGTCAGTGGCTCAGTTCGCTGCTGTGTTGGCCAACCAAGCGCAGGTGTCACGCACGGTGGTGGACGCGCTCGAGACGTCTGCGCCGCTGGCGTCTGGCCCGGTTGCGCGCACTGCGGCCACTTTCGTTGCCGAATGCCGCAGCTTGGGCGTCGAGGCGGCTGCACAGCGCTTCGCCGACGGCGATGAAGGGGCCGTCGCCGCGTGGTTGGGCGACGCGGTAGCCGTCGCCGCGTCCAGCGGCGGCGAATGGGTGCCGATCCTGGGGGTCGTGGAGTCCGAAGCGGCCGAGGCAGCGGCCACCGCTCGGCATTTTCACCGTCATGTCGCGGCGAACCTGCCCCAGATCGGCCTTGCTGCTGCGCTTGGCGCCGCCGTCGCAGTGGGCAGCGCCCTCGTGAGCCCTGATGCCTGGGCCTGGCTGAGCGGCCCCCAAGGTCAGCGCGTCGGCCTCGCCGCCACGGCGGTCGGGGTTGCCCTGTGCGCGCGCCTGCTCGCGTCGGCATGGGAGATGCTCCGGTGAGCGGCACTGTCGCGTTGGAGATCCAGCGGTCTGCGGGGCACCGGGAGATGCGCCGATGAGCCGGGTTCTGTCGCATCCGGGGGCCGTCGCCTTGTGGGTCGCGGCGAGCATCGGAGTTGCTGCCGCGCTCGCCTCGCTCTCGGCGAGCGAGCGGAAGCAGCGCAATCGCAGGCGGTTGGCTGCGCTGGGCTGGAGCACCCCGCGCTTGGCCATGCTCACCGCAGCGGTGACCGTCGCTGCCGTCGGAGTCGGGTTCGTCGCCGGCGCGCGACTGCCAGCGCAGGGCGCATCATCGCCTTCCGCGGCACTGGGGTGGTCGCTGCTCGCCGGCGTGGTGGCGTCGTGGGCGGTACCGGCGGCGATCGCCAGCGCTGTGCTGTCCGGTCATCGTCGCC
Source organism: Acidimicrobiia bacterium (assembly GCA_022827265.1). Taxonomy (GTDB): domain Bacteria; phylum Actinomycetota; class Acidimicrobiia; order Acidimicrobiales; family Poriferisodalaceae; genus Poriferisodalis. The sequence continues at coordinate 153,451 of JAJDTF010000131.1, forward strand.
GGCTCGACGGTGCAGTGCTGCTGTGGCTGCGTCGCATCCGTCTGTTCGTGGCCGCGGGTCGACCCATCAGTGTGGCCGTGCTCGATGCCGCCGAGCGCGTTACCGACCCAGCGTTTGCACCGGCCGCCGGAGCGGTCAATGCTGCGGTGATCGGCGGACGCGATCCGCTCACGGCTGTCGCGGCACAGCTCGCGGACTCGCCGACCGCCTCGTTGCTGCGCACGGTGGATGCCGCCGAGCGCTCCGGCGCCGCTGCGTCGCAGCTGCTCGACCGGGTGCTCGACCGCGTAGTGCGCGCCATCGACGACCGCCGCCGAGAAGCCATCGACCGCCTCAGCCGTTCAGTCGGCGCATCGGCGTCGCTGCTGGCCGTCGTGGCCTCCGCTGTGGTCATGGTCACGATCGTCATGACCCTGCCCTCGGTATGAGGACACCGCCGCTATTCGCCTCCCGAAGTTCTTTTCCCGTCACAACCGCTTGCAGGAGCGAGCAAGGAGCAAACACATGGATTCACCGGTCACCAAGCTGATCTTCATCGCCGCCGCAGTCGCCGCCTCGGTGCTGGTGGTGGCGATTATGTGGACGACACTGGGCAGCAACGCCCCGCAAACAGACGACACGGTCAAGTACGACAAGATCAAGACCAAGACTCTGTGCGAAGCCGTCGACGGCAACTGGACCCAGGGTACGAAGACATGTGCGGCCAAGCCGTAGCCCTGCTCTCGCATCTCACAGGTCTGGCTCTACGACCTACGGAGCGAAGCACATCGGGCGAGTCGATGCCGACCGCTCAGGTGGATTCCGCTCTGCTGTCTGCGGGGCGAATGCTCGTCGGCTTGGCAGCGCGGGTTCATCCGACTCCGGTGTGATGAGTTCGTTATGGACAGCTCGATCTCGATCCTGCGGCTGTTCAGCGCGCTGGCAGTGTTCATGGCGCTGGTGATCTCGTTGTTCGCCGGCCAGGTCGGCGCTGCCGCGGCCCAGGGTGCGGCCGATGCCGCAGCCGTCGCCGTCACCGATCTCGTCCCGCCGAACTGGGACTGCACCCAAGCGAGCCTTCCAGCCGATGCCGCAGCCACCGCGGCGCGGACAGCAGTGGAACGCACGGCGCAGCTTGCCGCCGTGCAGCCCACCGCCGTCGAGGTGCGAGCCGAGGCGACCTGCTCGATCATCGTGTCGGTGCGGGTCGCCTCGCAAGGCTGGCTCGGCTCGCGCAGCGCGCTCGGCGTCGCTTGCCGTCGCCCGCCGTCCGCGGAGGGCACAGCGCTGCGAGCACCGGTGGCGCCGCCGTGCTGAGCAGCGCATGGTTCATCGCTAAGCAGTGGCCGTACTGCGCGGATCGTCGCCATTCGTCTGGAAGGCCGCCAAGCCCAGCGGAGCGCCGTCTGAGTGCACGCGGGAGGCGTTTTCGTGGATGAGAGCGTCGGGATGCTCAGTGTGGTCGCTGTGCTGGTGTTCGGCATCTGGCTGGTGGACTACTCCGGCGATGCCACCCGTGCGTCAGGATCGATCCGGGCGGCAAGCGTCGAAGCGGCGCATTACGCAGCCGGCGCGCTCGCAGCCCCGCCGGGCACTGCCACCGATGCCGAGGTCGACCGGCACGCCGCAGGCATTGCCGAGCGCATCGTCGGCGCCGCGGCCATCGCCGATTGCGACACGGCCGATCAGCGCTTCAGCGCCACCGCCGCCGTCCACCGCCTGCCTTCGACGCCCAATCCCGCCGCCGTCACGGTTGACGTGGCCTGCCCGCTCGCTGTGTCGTCGCTGTTCAGCGACGTCGTCAGCACCCGCGTCGCTGTGCCTGTCCCGCCGGCACCCGCCCCCTAGCCGTGAGCACGACGCGTAGCACGGCCATCGCCCGGCTCGACGCCATGGCGCTCGGCGGCGGCTCGGCAGCATGAGCACGCCGTTCGTCGCGCTGGCGTTGGCAGCGATGTGTGCGCTGTTCAGCGCCGCGGCTGCCGACACAGCGCAGGTCATGGGTCTGCGGAATCATGCCGCCAACGAGGCCCGCCGGGTGGCGATCAGCACGCTCGATTCGTGCGCCGTCAGCAGTGACCCCGGCCGCCGTTGCGCGGTGCCGCCAGGCTGCGCCGCCCCGGCCTGCGGGGTGTGCTGGCGCGGTGACGCCGTCCAGGCCGACATGTCGCTGGACTGGTCGCCCGTGATGCTGCGGGGCCTCGCCCCGGCCCACGGCCGTCACGTGCTCAGCCTCCAAGCACTCGACGTGGCCGACCTGGCCGGAACAGACCTGCCCGCCTGTTCCTGAGGTCGACAAGCGAGATATTGCGCGCCGGGTCGCGGGAGGCCCGCGCTAGGGTGCGGTTCTGACCGTGAAGCGGGTCCGGTGAGGCTCGTACGGACGGGAAGGACCTGCGCGTGGCAGACCGCGAGCGACGCATGACGCCCCCGTATGGGGGCGTTTTCGTTGCCCGGACCACCATTCTCGATTCCAGCGGGGTCCATCGGGCGCTCACCCGTGTCAGCCACGAGATCATCGAGCGGAACGAGGGTCTCGACAACGTCCTCGTGGTGGGACTGCAGACCGGCGGCGTGCAGATCGCCCTGCGGATCGTGCGCCTCCTGTTCGAGATCGACGGCACCGACGTGCCCTTCGGCACGCTCGACGTGGCGATGCACCGCGACGACATCGGCCTGCGCCCGGTCATGGCCGAAGCCGTCACCGACATCCCCTTCGACCTCGACGGCATGACGGTCGTGCTGGTCGACGACGTGCTCTACACCGGTCGCACCATCCGTGCAGCGCTCGATGCCCTCAACGACTTCGGGCGGCCCAGAGCGGTACAGCTCGCCGTGGTGATCGACCGCGGTCACCGTGAGCTGCCCATCCGCCCCGACTTCGTCGGCAAGAACCTGCCCACCAGCCGTGAAGAGATGGTGGACGTCACGCTCGAGGGCGTGCTGCTGGGGGAGATGCGCAAGTGAACGTGCGCGCCGCAGCCGAAGCAGCACGCCCACGACAAGCGCGGGTGCTGCTGGGGGAGATGCGCAAGTGAGCGTGCACCTGCTGACCCTGGGCGAGCTCGACACCCAGGGCATCTCAGAGCTGCTGTCGCTCACCGATCGCTTCGTCGAGGTGGGCCGCCGGCCGATCCCTCGGGTGCCCGCTTTGCGCGGCCGCACTGTCGCCACGCTGTTCTTCGAGGAATCCACCCGCACCCGGCTGGCCTTCGAGACCGCCGCCAAGCGGCTGTCGGCCGACGTGCTCAACTTCTCCGCGGCCTCGTCGTCGCTCGCGAAAGGCGAATCGCTGCGCGACACCTTCGAGACCGTCCAGGCCATGGGCATTCACGCCGCCGTAGTGCGCCATCGCAGCGCCGGCGTGCCTGCCCAGATTGCCCGCTGGGCCGACGATGGCGTGTCGATCCTCAACGGCGGCGACGGGTGGCATGCCCACCCCACCCAGGGCCTGCAGGACGCCTACACCCTGTGGCGCCACTTCAGCCCGATGCCCCACGGCCAGCCGGGTGCCGAGGCCGCCGATGAACCCACGCTGGCAGGGCTGCGGATCGGCATCGTGGGCGACATCGTCCACAGCCGCGTCGCCCGCAGCGACATCGAGGCCTACACCGCGCTCGGGGCCGGCATCGTGCTGGTCGCGCCGCCCACGCTGCTGCCGGCGCAGCCGCGTGACTGGATCGACTGCTGGCTGCCGGCCGACGCGGCCAAGCGCGTCGAGATCTCCCACGGCCTCGACGACGTGCTCGACGAGCTCGATGTGGTGGGGCTGCTTCGCTGCCAGCGCGAGCGCATGGCGGACGGCCTGATCGGGTCAGTGCCCGAGTACGTCGCCCGCTACGGCCTCACCGCCGAACGCGCCCAGCGCTTGCGCCCCGATGCGGTCATCACCCATCCCGGGCCGATGAACCGTGGCATCGAGATCGCGGGTGCGGTGTTCGAGGACCTGGCCGCCAACCGGGTGCTGGTCACCCAGCAGGTGTCGCACGGCGTGGCCGCCCGCATGGCAGTGCTGTTCCGCCTGATCGGATCGGGCACTGCCCTGCCCAGCGCAGACGGCCCGCCCGACGCCGCGCCCTCAGAGGCGGGGCCGGCGGGCGGAGGCGGTGCCTGACATGGCGGAGCAGCAGCTGCCGGCCGCAGGCGAGATGTTGGTGCTCGCAGGCGGCGAGATCGTCGAGCGCACCGGTCGGCGGCATGCGGACATCACCGTGCTGGACGGCCAGATCGCCGCTGTGGATCCTCCCGGCACAAATCGCAACGGTTCGGCACACGTGGTCGATGCGAGCGGGCGCGTGGTCGCCGCTGGACTGGTGGACCTGTTCAGCCGCCTCGGCGAGCCGGGCAACGAGGAAGCCGAGACCGTCGCCACCGCCACGGCGGCCGCCGCGCTCGGCGGCTTCACTGCGGTGCTCGCACAGCCCGACACCGACCCGCCGCTCGATCGGCTGGGCCAGCTCGCCGAACTGCGCCGCAACGCAACGGGCCGGCACTGCGCCGTCATTGCGGCGGCCACGATCACCGCCGACCGGGCAGGGAAGCGCCTGTCGCCCATGGCCGAACTGGCCGATGCCGGCGTCCGCTGGTTCACCGACGTGGGGCCGCTGGCCGACATCGGCCTGCTGCGCCGGGCGCTGCAGTACGCCGGGCCGCTGAGCGGGACCGTGTCAGTGCGCCCGGCCACCGCCCATCTCGGCGGCACGGCTGCCATGGCCGAAGGTGCAGTGTCGGCACGCATGGGCTTGGCCGGGGAACCGGCTGCTTCCGAAGAGCTGTCAGCCAGCGCCGCGATCGGCGTTGCGCGGCTCACCGGGGGGCGGCTGCACCTCGACCGGATCAGCGCCGCCCGCACGGTCGAGCTGGTGCGTGCCGCCAAGGCAGAGGGCATCGACGTGTCCGCGTCGGTTGCCGCCGAACATCTGCTCTTCGTCGATGCCGACGCCGACAGCTACGACACGCTCATGCGAGCCGAGCCGCCCTACCGCACCGCGCTGGACCGGGCGGCGCTCATCGCGGGCGTCAACGACCGCACCATCGATGCGGTGGTCAGCGGTCACTCGCCGGTACCGCCGCAGGCGAAGGACTTGCCCTTCGACGAGGCGCCGCCAGGCGTGGCGGCACTGGAAACCTGCGCTGCGTTGGTGCTGGGCCACCCAGATATCAGTGTCGAAACCGCGTTGGACGCGCTCGCTTGGCGACCTGCCGAACTGGCAAGCGCCACCCAGCTCGGCGGCGGGGCGATCGAGCCCGGCCAGCCGGCGAACCTCGTGGTCTTCGACCTCGACCGACCCTGGACGTTGGCCGAGCGCGGCTCGGTGTCGATGGCCCGCAACACGCCGCATCGTGGCCGCGAGCTGGGCGCGATGGCGATGGCAACGGTCGTTGCCGGTCACTTGGTGGCGGCCGACGGTGCGCTGTGCGGCACTGCCGGTACCGTCGCTGCGCTCTTCGCAGGAAACACCCGATGACCCCAGCCGCTGACAACCCCGCCGCGCCCACTGCTGGTGCACTCGTGCTCACCGACGGCACCATCTTCGAGGGCGAGATGATCGGCGCGCCCCTGGGCCCCTCCGGCGGCATCGCATCGGGCGAGGTCGTGTTCAACACCGTGATGACCGGCTACCAGGAGGTCATCACCGACCCCTCCTACGCAGGCCAGATCATCGCGTTCACCTACCCGCACATCGGCAACTACGGCACCACCGCCGCCGATGCCGAGTCTCGCCGACCGTTCTGCCGGGGAGTCGTCATCCGCGACCTGGCCCGCCGCCGCTCCAACTGGCGCTCCGACAGCGATCTCGACGCCTATCTCACTCGTCACGGCATAGCCGGCATCGCGGGTGTGGACACTCGCCGCCTGACACGCCATGTGCGCGACCACGGCGCCATGCCCGGCGCCTTCGGACCCGCCCCCGACGATGAGGCGCTCGAACGCCTCACTGCTGCGGCCACCGCCGAGCCCGGCACCGCCGGTGTCGATCTCGTCGGCGAGGTCACCACTGCCGAGCCCTACACCGCCGGCGACGGGCCGTGGCGTGTCGTGGCCTACGACCTGGGCATCAAGCGCGCCATCGCCGCCAACCTCGGGCGCATCGCCACCGTCGAGATCGTGTCGGCGCACACCACCGCAGACGAGGTGCTCGCCCGCGAACCCCACGGCGTGTTCCTCTCCAACGGCCCGGGCGACCCCGAGATGGCCGGCAGCGTCACCGATGCGCTCGGCGCGCTGCTCGACCGGGTGCCGATCTTCGGCATCTGCCTCGGCCAGCAGGTGCTCGGCCTCGCGCTGGGCGGCCGCTCCTACAAGCTGCCCTTCGGCCACCACGGCGGCAACGTGCCGGTGCGCGACGAGGCCACGGGCCGCGTCGAGATCACCAGCCAGAACCACAACTTCGCCATCGAATCCGGCTCGGTGCCCGGCGTCGACGAGACGCACGTGTGCTTGAACGACGGATCGCTGGAAGGCTTCGCGTGCCGCGACCTGCCCGCGTTCGCGGTGCAGTATCACCCCGAGGCCAGCCCCGGTCCGCACGACTCGCGCTACCTCTTCGACCGCTTCGCCGACCTCATGTCGCAGTTCTGGGGCGGAACCCCCAACGGCGCCGGTCGCGGCGCCGCCGCCGGCCACGAGAAGGCTCGCTGATGCCGCGCCGCGACGACATCGACTCGATCCTCATCATCGGCTCGGGGCCCATCGTGATCGGCCAGGCCTGCGAATTCGACTACTCCGGCACGCAGGCCTGCCGGGTGCTGCGTGAGGAGGGCTACCGGGTGATCCTGGCCAACTCGAACCCGGCCACGATCATGACCGACCCCGAGTTCGCCGACGCGACCTATGTCGAGCCGCTCGACGCCGCCGTACTCGAGGCGATCATCGCCCGCGAACGCCCGGATGCGCTGCTGCCCACGCTCGGCGGCCAGACGGCGCTGAACCTCGCCACCGAGCTCTCCAACAGCGGCGTGCTCGACCGCTACGGCGTCGAGATGATCGGCGCGTCCGAACAAGCCATCAACACCGCGGAGGACCGCGACCGCTTCCGCCAGGCGATGACCGAGATCGGCCTGCGCTGCGCCCATTCGGCCATAGCGCATTCCATGGACGAGGCCCGCCGGGCGATCGAGGGGACCGGCCTGCCGGTCATCATCCGTCCCGCCTACATCCTGGGCGGGGAGGGCACCGGCTTCGCCGACACGCCCGCCGAGTTCGAGACCGCCGCAGCCGCGGGCCTCGACGCCAGCCCGATCAGCGAGATCCTCATCGAGCAGTCGGTGAAGGGCTGGAAGGAATTCGAGCTCGAAGTGATGCGCGACCGCGCCGACAACTGCGTGGTGATCTGCTCCATCGAGAACTTCGACGCGATGGGCGTGCACACCGGCGACTCGATCACGGTCGCCCCCACCCAGACCCTGTCCGACGTGGAGTACCAGCAGATGCGCGATGCGGCGTTCGCCTGCATCCGCCGCATCGGAGTGGAGACGGGCGGCTCGAACGTGCAGTTCGCAGTGAATCCCGCGAACGGTGAGCAGATCATCATCGAGATGAACCCCCGGGTCAGCCGCAGCTCGGCCCTGGCGTCGAAGGCCACCGGCTTCCCGATCGCCAAGATCGCCGCCCGTCTCGCCGTCGGCTACACGCTCGATGAGATCACCAACGACATCACCGGCGAGACCCCCGCCAGCTTCGAGCCGACCATCGACTACGTGGTCACCAAGATCCCTCGCTGGGCCTTCGAGAAGCTGCCCGGAGCCGCACCGGTGCTCGGACCGCAGATGCAGTCGGTCGGCGAGGTGATGGCCATCGGCCGCACCTTCCCCGAGAGCCTGCAGAAGGCTCTGCGCAGCGGGGAGCAGGGCCGCTTCGGCCTGAACGCCGACGCAGGCGAGGCGCAGTATGCCGAGCGCCCGACGGCCGAGCTGCTCGACGCGATCCGCACGCCCACCCCAGAACGAGTCTTCGAGATGGGGGAGTTGCTGCGCAGGGGCGTCGACCCCGATGAGATCAGTGCGATCACCGGCGTGGACCCGTGGTTCGTCGACCAGATGCTCGTCATCATCGACGAGCGGGCTGCGCTGGAGGCGGCCGGCAGCCCCAGCCAGCTCGACCGCCGCTCGTGGCGCCGCGCCAAACAGCTCGGCTTCGCCGATGCGCAGCTCGCATGGCTCTGGGGCGCGAGCGAGGCCGACGTCCGCGCAGCCCGCCTCGAAGCGGGCGTGCGTGCCACGTTCAAGACCGTGGACACCTGCGCCGCCGAGTTCGATGCCCGCACGCCCTACCACTACTCCACCTACGAGGACGAGGACGAGATCCGCCCCGGCACCCGCCCCCGCATGATCATCCTGGGCTCGGGGCCCAACCGCATCGGCCAGGGCATCGAGTTCGACTACTGCTGCGTGCACGCCAGCTTCGCCCTGCGCGACGCCGGCTACGAGACCGTCATGGTCAACTGCAACCCCGAGACGGTCTCCACCGACTACGACACCTCGGACCGCCTCTACTTCGAGCCGCTCACTACCGAAGACGTCCTCGACATCATCGATGCGGAGGATCCGGTCGGCGTCATCGTGAGCCTCGGCGGCCAGACGCCGCTCAAGCTGGCGTCGGAGCTGCCCGCCGGGCTGGTGTGCGGCACGCCCGCCGACTCCATCGATCTGGCCGAAGACCGCGAGCGCTGGAACGCGCTGTGCGCCGCGCTCGCCATCCCGCAGCCGCCCGGCGGCACCGCAGCCGGGCCGGCCGAGGCAGCCGCGATCTGCGACGACATCGGCTTTCCCGCGCTCGTGCGCCCCAGCTACGTGCTCGGGGGCAGGGCCATGACCGTGGTGTACGACCACGACGAGCTGGCCGCCACCATGGCCGAGCTGGCGCTGTTCTCCTCGCTGGGCCGCGAGGGCGGCCTGTCGGCCGAACGGCCCGTGCTCGTGGATCGCTTCCTCGAAGACGCCATCGAGGTCGACGTCGACTCGCTGCGCGACCGCACCGGTGCGTGGATGCTCGGCGGGATCATGGAGCATGTCGAGCAGGCCGGCGTGCACTCAGGCGACAGCGCGTGCGCCATCCCGCCGCCGAGCCTCAGCGCCGAGACCCAGCAGACGATCGTGACCTGCACCCAGCGCCTGGCCGATTCGCTCGGCGTGGTGGGGCTGCTGAATGTGCAGTTCGCTGTCAAGGCCGGCGAAGTGTTCGTGATCGAGGCCAACCCGCGGGCGTCGCGCACGGTCCCGTTCGTCGCGAAGGCCACCGGGGTGTCGCTCGCCAAGGCGGCATCGCGGGTGATGGCGGGCGAGACGCTCGACGAGCTCGTCGCAGACGGGTTGCTGCCCGGCTGGTCACGCAACGGCCAGCTGCCATCCGATGGGCCGACGGTGCCGCGCCATGTCGCTGTGAAAGAAGCCGTGCTGCCCTTCGGCCGGTTCCCCTCGGTGGACACCGTGCTCGGCCCCGAGATGCGCTCGACGGGCGAGGTCATGGGCATCGACGCCACGTTCGGGCTGGCGTTCGCCAAGAGCCAGATCGCCGCGGGCGACGCGCTCCCGTCGGGTGGCACGGTGCTGCTCACGCTGGCCGACCGCGACAAGCCCGAGGGGCTCGAGACGGCCCGCGTGCTCTCGGGGCTCGGCTTCGACATCGCTGCGACGGCCGGCACGGCCGACTACCTGCGAGGCAACGGCGTCGCCGTTGCGACCGAGGTAGCGAAGCTGTCGGTGGATGGCCACGAGACCTCGCCCGGCGAGGACTCGGTGCAGCTCATCGCTGCGGGTCGCATCCAGTTGGTAGTCAACACGCCGAGGGGTCGAGGGGCGCAGATCGACGGCCGCCACATCAGGGCGGCGGCACGCACACATCACGTTCCGTGCCTGACCACCGTGGCCGCAGCCCGCGCCGCAGCGACCGGCCTGCGTGAGTGGCTCGCCAGCGACTTGCAGGTACGGCCGCTGCAGGAGTTCCACGCAGAACTCGATGCGTCGATGCGACGCGAACATGCCTGATTCGCCGCCCCGAGCCATCCGGGGCGGAGGCGTCGACATGGCAGTGCGAGTCGGCAGCGTGGAGCTGCCCAACCCGGTCATGACCGCGTCCGGCACTGCCGGCTACGGCACCGAGCTCGGCTCGTACATGGATCTGGCGTCGCTCGGGGCGATCGTGACGAAATCGCTCTCGCCGTTCCGCTGGGCCGGCAACCCGGCGCCGCGGGTGGTGGGCACCGCAGCGGGGATGCTCAACGCGGTCGGGCTGCAGAATCCGGGAGTCGCCGAGTGGGTCGAGCACGAGCTGCCGCGCCTGGCCCGCACGGGCGCCAGGGTGGTGGCCAGCATCTGGGGCCGCACAGTCGCCGACTACGCAGCGGCCGCAGCGGCGCTCGCAGGTGCCGGGCTCACAGCGCTGGAGGTGAACGTCAGCTGCCCGAACCTCGAAGGGCGTGGCCAGATGTTCGCCTGCGATCCGTCGGCCACGGCCGATGCCGTCAGCGCTTCAACTGCTGCGGGCGTGCCCGTGTGGGCAAAGCTCACGCCCAATGTCACCGATCTGGTCGAGATCGCCGAAGCGGCCGTGGGCGCGGGAGCCGAGGCCCTCACGCTCATCAACACCGTTTTCGGGATGTCGATTGACCCGGCCACAGCGCAGCCCACGCTCGGCAACGGCGGCGGCGGGCTGTCGGGTCCGGCCATCCGCCCGGTTGCGGTGAGGGCCATCTACGACGTCCGTGCCGCGCTCAGCGGCGTGCCGATCGTGGGCGTGGGCGGGGTGGCCAAAGGGGAGCACGCGGTGGAGCTCATGGCTGCCGGCGCCTGTGCGATCCAGGTCGGGACCGCGTCGTTCTGGGATCCGCGGGCGCCGCGCAGTGTGCTCAACGAGCTGCGGCGCTGGTGCGAACGGCACGGTGCCCGCTCGGCTGCCGGACTGACAGGGCGGGCCCACCGGACGGCAAGCGACATACGGGAGACCACGTGAACCCGCCAACGGCCACTGCAACGGCATCGGCGCTCGGGCGAGTCCCAGCGCGTGGTCGCTTGGCACTGGCGCTCGATGTGGCAGACCGGGCCGCTGCCATGGCGCTCGTGGAGCGCTTCGGGGCTGACTTCGGTGTCATGAAAGTCGGTCTCGAGCTGTTCCTCGCTGAGGGTCCCAGGATCGTGCGCGACATCGTGTCGGCGGGCAGCCGCGTGTTCTTGGACCTCAAGCTCCACGACATACCGAACACAGTCGAGCACGCCGCCCGCTGCGCAGGCGAGCTGGGCGTCTGGCTGCTCACCCTGCACACCCAGGGCGGGCCGGACATGCTGGCCGCGGGCGCCCGTGGCCTGAGCGACGGTGCGGCCACCGCACGCCGCGGCACTGCTGATGCAGGCTCGACTGCTGCTGGCGCAGACTTGAGCGCCGAAGTGCCGATCGCACTGGGCGTCACCGTGCTCACCTCAGACGCAGACGCCCCATCGGAGGTGCTGACGAGCCGCGCACGGCTGGCCGAGCGAGCCGGCTGCGGCGGCGTCGTGTGCGCCGCACCCGATCTTCCTGTCGTGACCGACACGGTGCCAGGGATGCTCCGGGTGGTCCCGGGCATTCGCCCTGCCGGGGCGCCGTCGGCCGATCAACGCCGCGTCGCTACACCGGCGTCGGCACTGACGGCAGGCGCCGATGTGCTCGTCATCGGCCGAGCGGTTACCGCAGCGCCCGATCCGGACGCCGCAGCGGCAGCCATCGTCGCCGAGGTCGCCGCCGCTCTGGGCTCGCCATGAGAAGCCGCGTGGAGGGGTACACCTTCTCGTCGTCGCACCTGTTGTTTCCCGCTCTTGTTCGCTTCGCTCACGGGCCGCTCGGGCCACGGCTTCGCCTCCGAGCCGCGGCGTCGATGAGCCCGGTGTCCCTAGGGCCTATCTGGGGCATAGCTACACTGCACCTCAATGAGTCCGCTGCCTGAACTGAGTGACGAGCAGCGTGCCGAGGCGCTGGCCAAGGCCAAGGAGGCCCGCGAGGTCCGCGCAAACGTCAAGCATCGGTTGAAGATGGGCCTGCTCACCTTCGACGAGTTGCTGGCCGAAGCCGACTCTGTCGAGAACGTCGGCAAGCTCAAGGCACTCGCTGCCTTGGAGTCGATGCCCGGTCTCGGCAAGGTCAAGGCCCGCAGACTGATGGCTGAGATTGGCATCGCCGACAACCGGCGGCTGCGGGGTCTCGGCGAGACGCAGCGGCGCCGTTTGAGCGAGCATTTCGCACAGGGCTAAGCCTCTGAGGCGCGTGAAGACAGTCGCATGACCGACCCGGCGCCCAAGGGCGCTGCGAGTCATGGCGCGTCTGGGCGCGCGCCGGGCGACAGCGCGACTTGGGGTGTCACGCTGTACGTGGTGTGCGGGCCGGGTGGGGCCGGCAAGGGCACGATCGTGGCCGAGCTGGTGGCGCAGGATCCCACGCTGCTGCTGAGCCGATCCTGGACGACCCGTCCGCGCCGGGTGGGGGAGCCGGCTGAGGCCTACACGTTCGTGACGGCCGAGGAGTTCGAGGCCCGGATCTCAGCAGGCGGCTTCCTGGAGTGGGCCGACTTCTTCGAGTACCGCTACGGCACTCCGATGCCGCCACCCGATCTCGACCGCGATCTGGTGCTCGAAATCGACGTTCAGGGCGCAGTGTCGGTGCGCAACCGTGATCCAGCCGCCCTGGTGATCATGGTGCTGCCGCCGAGCCGCGCCGAGCAGGAGCGACGCATGCGCCGCCGGGGCGACCCCGATGCAGACGTGGCACGCCGGCTCGCCAAGGCCGACGAGGAGCTGCCTGTCGGCTACCGGATGGCTGATCTCATCGTCGTGAACCGGGACATCACGACCACGGTGTCGGAGATTGCCGCATTCGTGGAGCGCACCCGGTCCCGCCGGTAGCCTGCACGCTGCGATGACTGAGTCGACCGACACCATGATCACCCCAGGGCTCGAAGACCTGCTCTCCAAGGTCGACTCGAAGTTCACGCTGGTGAGCCTCGCTGCCATGCGGTCGCGGCAGATCAACTCGTATTACAACCAGCTCGACGGTGGCATCGGCTCAGTTGTGCCGCCGCAGGTTGCCTCGGTTGCCCGCAAGCCACTGTCGATCGCATTCGAGGAGATCGACGCCGACAAGATCACGTTCGAGCGGTTCGACCCCGAGGAGCGAGCACGGCTGGAGGCCGAAGCGCTTGCCGCGGCGGAGGCTGACGCAGCCATGCTCGAAGTGGTTCCCGACCTCGAGGCCTGATTTGCCTGACGCTGCGGCGTCTCCGTTCGCCGGGCGCCGCGTGGTGCTCGGCATCAGCGGTGGCATCGCTGCGTACAAGGCAGTGATCCTGTGCCGGCTCATGATGGACGCCGGCGCGCACGTCGTGCCGGTGATGACCGCAGCCGCACAGCGTTTCGTCGGCAGGGCCACATTTGACGCCCTCGCCAGCGAGCGGGTGCAGACGTCGATCTTCGGCGAGGACGACCCGATCCCGCACACCACGCTGGGCCAGACGGCCGATGTGGTGGTCGTGGCGCCCGCCACTGCGCGTGTCATCGGCAGCTACGCGGCGGGCATCTCCGACGGCCTGCTCACCGCCGCGCTGCTCGCCACGCGGGCACCGGTGGTGGTCTGCCCTGCCATGCACACCGAGATGTGGGAGCACCCTGCCGTGCAGCACAACATCGAGGTGCTCACCGGCCGGGGAGTGCACATGGTGGTGCCTGAGGCCGGCCGTCTCGCCGGCGGCGACATCGGCACAGGCCGCCTTGCCGAGCCGGCCACGATCTTCGAAGCCGTCAGCGAGGTGCTCGCTGCGCTGCCGGAGCGAGACGCTGCCAACGAGCCGGTGCCGGCTCGCCGCGACTTCGCCGGCGTGCGCGTGACGGTCACCGCAGGCGGCACCCGCGAGGCCATCGACCCGGTTCGCTTCATCGGCAACCGGTCGTCGGGCAAGCAGGGCTACGCCATCGCCACTGCCGCTCGCGACCGCGGCGCGGAGGTGACGCTGGTGACGAGCGCCCCGCTCCCTCCGCCTGAGGGCGTGCGAGAGGTTCGGGTGGAGTCGGCAGCCGAGATGGAGGCCGCCACCGGGGAGCATGCAGACGCCGACGTGGTCATCATGGCGGCTGCGGTGGCCGATTTCCGGCCTGCCGAGGTTGCCCCGCAGAAGATCAAGAAGGGCAACCCCGCCGAGCGTGCCGAGGCGCCGGTCATCGTGCTCGAGCACACCCACGACATCCTCGCCGGCCTCGGGGCCGCAAAACCGCCGGGCCAGGTGCTGGTCGGCTTCGCTGCCGAGACCGCTGACGTGCTCGACAATGCTGCCGCGAAGCTGGCTCGCAAGAACCTCGATGTCATGGTGGCCAACGACGTCTCGGCAGCCGGCGCTGGCTTCGCGCACGACACCAACATCGTGACCATCCTGCTGGCCGACGGCACCGTGCGCCCGCTGCCGATCTGCTCCAAGCGCGAAGTCGCCGACGCCGTCCTCGACACCGTCGCCGAGTTGCGCCAGTAGTTCTCTGCGCCTGCGCACGCTCTGCTGCGTCGCGACCTCGTTCGTCTAGCCTTGCCGCGCTGCTCGGAGTACCGGCAGCGACAGGCCCAGACGACCGCCAGAACATGACCGAATCGGGAGCCACGGTGAACCAGTGGACCTTCACCTCAGAATCGGTGACCGAGGGCCATCCCGACAAGATGGCCGACCAGATCTCCGACGCCATCCTCGACTCGCTGATCGCCGAGGACGACCACGCCCGGGTGGCGGTGGAAACGCTGGTCACCACCGGCCTGGTCGTCGTAGCAGGCGAGGTGTCCACCGAGGCCTACGTGGACATCCCGCGGGTGGTGCGCAACACGATCACCGGCATCGGCTACGACCATGGCGAACTCGGGTTCGACGGCAACACGTGCGGCGTGATGATCGCTCTCGACGAGCAGTCCCCGGAGATCACCAAGGGAGTCTTCGGAAGCAGCGAAGCAGCCGCGCACGAAGACAACATCCCTGATCAAGGCGCCGGCGACCAGGGGATGATGTTCGGCTACGCCTGCCGCGAAACCGATGCGCTCATGCCGCTGCCGATCCATGTGGCTCATCGCATGGCCGAGCAGCTCACCGAGGCGCGCCGCTCGGGCTGCATTCCCTACCTGCGCCCCGACGGCAAGACCCAGGTGAGCTTCGAGTACCGCGACGGCGAGCCGGTCGCGCTCCGCACGGTCGTCGTCTCCGCCCAGCACCGGGAGGGGATCGAGATCGAGGGAATGATGCGCCCCGACCTGCTCGAGCACGTCATCGGCCCCACGTTGCCTGCTGCCTTCGCCGACGACGACTTCGAGCTGCTCGTGAACCCGTCCGGCAGCTTCGTGAGCGGTGGGCCGGTCGCCGATGCCGGCCTCACCGGGCGCAAGATCATCGTCGACACCTACGGCGGTTACGCCCGTCACGGCGGCGGAGCATTCAGCGGCAAGGATCCGTCAAAGGTCGACCGTTCGGCGGCGTACGGCGCACGCTGGGTCGCGAAGAACCTCGTGGCCGCCGGGGCGGCAGACCGCTGTGAGATGCAAGTGGCCTATGCCATCGGGCGTGCAGACCCGGTCTCGGTACTGGTGGAGACCTTCGGAACTGCCCAGGTCGATCCGGAGGCCATCTCGGCGGCAGTGGCCGAGGTGTTCGACCTGCGGCCGGCGGCGCTGCTGGCCGACTTGAATCTGCGCCAGCCGATCTACCAGACCACGGCCGCCTACGGCCACTTCGGCCGTGTGCCCAACGGCGACACCTTCCCCTGGGAGCAGCTCAACCGCGTCGACGATCTCAGGTCCGCACTGGGCCTGTGAGGCCGCCCAGCGCGACGACTCCGGCCGGGCCGTCAGGCTGATTCCGGCTTCGGCTGCGGCATCACAGAATCGACATTCCCGGGCTGAGCCAAGCAGGGCAGACTGCAGCGATGCAGCGGGCGGTGCAGGTGCTGGTCGACGAGCCAGCCATCGACCGCGAGTTCACGTACCTGTTGCCGCCGGAGCTGGTCTCAGGTCGTGTGCCGGTCACCGTCGGCACCATCGTGCGGGTGGTGCTCAATCGCCGTCGCTTGCGCGGTTGGGTCACCGGGCTGGACGCGACAGTTCCTGGCGGTCGGGAACTGGCGCCGGTCAGCAGCGTCGTCGGCGTCGGACCGCCGCCGCATGTAGTCGAGCTGGCGAGATGGGCAGCGTGGCGTTGGGCCGGCACTCAGGTTCACTTCCTGCGCACCGCGAGCCCGGCTCGCGTCGTCAAGGGTCTGCCGGCGAGCCGTCCGGCGAATCTGCCGGACGCCGTGTCCGATGAGGGGGCCGACGCTCCGGAATGGGTGAGAGATGCCTTCGGCGCCGGTGCTGTTGAGATTCGCAGCGAGCCCCAGTGCCACGCCGACCAGTCCGCGCTGTCGGCAGCGACCGACGCCGAACCTGCAGCGGATTCAGTCGCCCGCTCGGCCGGTGCCGGCCGGCTACCGACCGTCGTGCGTCTTGGACCGTGCGCCGACGAATGGCCGCTGGTCGTCGTGGCAATGCGCCACGGCCGCTCGCTGGTGCTCGTGCCCACCGTGGCCTGGGCGGCCAGGCTCGCGGGTCGACTGCGCCATGCAGGCGTGTCAACGGCGCTATTTCCGCGTGACTGGGCAGGTGCAGCTTCAGCTCATGCTGTCGTCGGGACACGCGCCGGGGCATGGGCCCCGTGCGGCCGGCTCGATGCCGTCGTCGTGCTTGACGAACACGACGAGGCGTACCAGGAAGAGGCGGCGCCCACGTGGAATGCACGTGATGTGGCGGTCGAGCGGGCCCGCCGCGACGGCGCGCGCTGCCTGCTGGTGGGACCGATGCCCTCGCCGGACGCACTCGCGCTCGGCGGGCGCGCTGCGGCAGGCCCAGATGCCGACCCGGAACCGGACACTGGCCCGCATTCAGACCCGGACTCGGGCGTCGGATCGGTTGCGATAGCGGCTTCGACGGTCATCACCTCTGCGAGGCCGGACGAGCGAGAGGCGTGGCCCCGAGTGCAGATTGCAGACCGGCGTCAAGACGACCCAGCGACGGGGGAGTGGTGCGGTGAAGCTCTTGCCGAGCTGCTGCGCAGTGACGGCACCGTGGTGTGCGTACTGAACCGCACCGGCCGGGCGCGTCTCGCCTACTGCGCATCGTGCGGCGAGCTGGCGCGCTCGCGCACGAGCGGCCGTGCCCTGCGGCTGGAGAAGCAGCAGTTCACCGACCCCGACAGCGGTGACATCCGCCCTGCCGTGTGCGAATTCTGCGGAGCGACGAAGTTCCGGCGTGCTCGGGTCGGAGTGAAGGGTGTCGCCGAGGAGATGGAGCGTTTGGCTCGCCGCCCCGTCGTCCAGGTGGTCGGTGGTGCAGCGCCGGATGCAGCCAGCTCCAGCACCGGCTCCAGGGCTGCTGACGATGACGCCGAGGCACCGCGCCGTCGTCGGCAATCGCGGCCACAGTCGAGGCAGCCAGCGCTCTACATCGGTACCGAGGCAGTGCTTCACCGGGTGCCGTCGGCAGACGCAGTCGCGTTCGTCGACTTCGACCAGGAACTCACGGCGCCCCGCTACCGGGCGGGCGAAGAGGCCTTCGCACTGCTCGTGCGTGCAGCACGACTGGTCGGCCCGCGCTCGGGCGGCGGCATCGTCTTGGTGCAGACCCGGCTGCCTGCTCATCCGGTCCTGACGGCGGCGGCTGGGGCCGATCCCAGCGATTGGCTGCGTGCCGAGTCTCGGCGCCGTTCGGAGATGCGCCAGCCTCCTGCTGCGACGTGGGCGCTGGTGTCGGGTGCCGCGGCCCCCGGCTACCTCGACAGCCTGTCTGAGGGCTTGAATGCCAGAGCGCTCGACATCGCGGGACCAGCCGACGGAACGTGGCGCATCCGCAGCGACGACCGTGTTGCGCTGCTGGACGCTCTGTCGGCCGCTGGGCGGCCGTCCGGGAGGCTGCGTGTCGCAGTCGATCCGCTGCGCGCCTGACAGGAAGCTCCGATCAATCGGCCGGCCCGACACGCCGCAATCACTCCCCGGTCTTGCTGGCCGCGCCTGCGTGCTCGCGATCACGGGCCGCGCGCGGGCGCGCCGGTAGCCTCCGAGGTCCATGGGAGGCGCCTTCGAGATCCGGCTGATGGGCGATCCGGTGCTGCGCCAGCGCGCCGCCGAGATCACCGACATCGACGGCCGCGTGGCGCGCATGGTCGACGACATGCTGCCGGCCATGTACGAGGCCGAAGGCATCGGGCTTGCGGCCCCGCAGGTGGGCATCCAGCGCCGTCTGTTCATCTTCGACCTCTACGAGGGCGACGGCCCCCAGACGCTCATCAACCCCGAGATCGTCGAGAGCGACGGCGAGTGGACCTACACCGAGGGATGTCTGTCGGTGCCCGGCCTGACCTTCGACATCGTGCGCCCGAAAGAGGTGCACATCGTCGGACGTGACCTCGACGGCAACGAGGTCAGCATCGAGGCCGACGAGCTGCTGGCGCGCCTGTTCCAGCACGAGCTCGACCATCTCGACGGCGTGCTGCTCGTCGACCACCTCGAGAGAGCCGAGCGCAAGGAAGCGCTGCGCGACTGGCGAGTCCAGCTCGCGCTGCTGCAATCCGGCACCAACCGACCGGCCGAAAGCGGCCCCGTCCCGCTCGTGGGCCGCAATGCCGCGGGGGACTGAGCGCTCCCTGACAGTCGCTCGCGACCCGCAAGCCGCGGCATCGCCACAGCCGCAATGAACCGGCGGGACGAGCATCGTCTCACTGGTGCATGCCCGCCGCCGCGCCGCTCAGCGCCGGCAGCGACCGTGATGCCCGTTCACAGCGCGGCCCGTTGTTGACCTCGCCGCACTTGCCGCTGCCGCCAGCACGGCCGCGCCGGATCGCCTTCGCCGGCACCCCCGATGACGCAGTGCCGGCATTGCACGCGCTCGTCGAAGCCGGATTCGGGATCCCTGTCGTGGTGACGGGCGCTCCGCGTCGGCGCAGCCGCCGCGGCAGCGATACCCCAAGTCCGGTTGCCGCCGCCGCCCGAGAGCTGGGCCTGCCCGTCAGCCACGATCCGTCCGACCTCGCGGGCTGCAATGCCGACTGCGCGGTTGTGGTGGCCTATGGGCAGCTCATCAGCGAGGACCTGCTGGCGGTCACACCCATGCTCAACCTGCACTTCTCACTACTGCCGCGCTGGCGCGGTGCCGCACCGGTCGAGCGGGCGCTGCTGGCCGGCGACCACCGCACGGGCGTGTCGCTCATGGCGCTGGAACCCGCGCTCGACACGGGGCCCGTCTACTGGCGCCACGAAGTCTCCATCGGCCGGGACGACACAGCAGCAGACCTTCGCCAGCGCCTCGCGCACGACGGCGCTCAGCACCTCGCAGGCTCGCTTGCCGCGGGCCTCGGCACACCCCAGCCGCAGTCAGGCGAGCCGACATACGCCCGCAAGTTGACCCCAGCAGATCGCCAGATCGACTGGCCCCAGCCGGCGGCCCACATCCACCGCCAGATCCGCGTCGGCGGCGCGTGGACCACGCTCGACGGCGAGCGAATCATCATCCGAGAGGCGACTTCGCAGTCAGGCCAGGCCGTGACGCCGCCGGGGACGCTGGTCGACGATGCGGTCGCGACAGGTGACGGCCTGATCCTCCTGCGCACCGTCCAGCCCGCAGGTCGAGCAGCGCTTGATGCCCACGACTGGCTGCGCGGTGCCCGCCTGCCGCCCGCCACCCGCTTCGGCTGACGGCTTATGACGGCGCGGCCACGAGGTCGCAATGCAGGCCGGTCGGTGCAAGCACCGGTCTGGCACCACGCTCCCGAGACGGGCCGGCCAGTCGCGTAGCCAATCCGTCTCGTAGCGTGGTCGGATGCGCATCGGGCTGATTTCGGACACGCACATTCCCGAAGCCGCGCCCGAGCTGTGGCCCGAGGCGTACGCGGCCATGGAGGGCTGCGATGCCATCCTGCATGCGGGCGATATCTACGACATCTCGGTGGTCGATCGGCTCAACGAGATCGCGCCCACCTGGGCGGCGCGTGGCAACGGCGACGATGGCTCGTCAGGCCGCGACGTGCAGCCAGATCATCCGCTGCTGGCCAACGCCTGGGCGCACACGTTCGACGGCGTGCGGGTCGGCCTCACCCACCACCTGCCGGTGCCCGAGCTGTCGTTCTACTCAGTGGCTGATGCGGTTGAACGACACTTCGGCGCCGACGAGCGGCTCGACGTGTGCGTGTACGGAGATACTCACGTGCATCGCATCGACACGCTGTCGGGCGTGCTGTGCGTCAACCCCGGTTCGCCCACGTTCCCGCGGAATCTCAGCGCGCAGTTCGGCACTGTCGGCTACCTCGACATTACCGACGGTGTCGCCACGCCGTCGCTGTGGCAGCTCACCCCCGACGGCCTCGAACCCACCGAATCCTGGGACTACGTCTGAAGTCGTCACGCGGTGCCGGTTCGCCACTCCGGCGACCGATGCCTCGTGTGCCTGCGCCGCCTACAGTGCCGCGCGTTACTGCACAGGTTCGATCAAGGGGGAGCGGCAGTGCCTGAGAATCCGGTAGGCGACAAGGACGCATGGCTGGCAGCCACCGTTGAGCAGCCGATCGACGCCGACGAGGAGATCGTCGATCCGCATCACCACCTGTGGGACTTCCCCGCTGGCACGTACCTGGTGCCCGAACTGCACGAAGACACGGGTGCCGGCCACAACGTCACCCAGACCGTGTTCGTGGAGTGCGCTGCGGGCTACTACACGAGCGGGCCTGAGCACATGCGCCCGGTGGGCGAGACGGAGTTCGTGCGCGAGCAGGCGGCGATCTCAGCCGAGGCCGACGGCGCCACGATCTCGGCCATCGTCAGCTTCGCCGACCTGACGCTGGGCAACGCTGTCGAGGAGGTGCTGGCAGCCCACGACGAAGCCGGTGAAGGGCTCTTCCGCGGCATCCGCCACGCCAACGCCTGGGACGGCAGCGACCAGATCCGCGAGAGCCACACCAAGCCCCCGCCCGAGCTGCTCGCCGACCCGGACTTCCGGGCCGGATACGCAACGCTGGGCCGCATGGGCTTCAGCTTCGACGGCTGGATGTTCCATACGCAGGTGAGCGAGCTGGTCGACCTCGCTCATGCTGTGCCCGACACGCCTGTCGTGCTCGACCATCTCGGCGGCCCGCTGGGCATCGGCCCCTACGCCGACCGCCGAGACGAGGTGCGCGCCGTGGTCCGTCCGGCGCTCGAAGCGCTTGCCCGACACCCGCAGGTCACCGTCAAAGTGGGCGGGATCGGCATGAGCATCTACGGCGTGGGCTTCAAACGGCTGCCGCAGGCGCCGCCGTCGGAGCACGTCGCGGCGACCTGGAGCGACGACATCCGCCACTGCATCGAGACCTTCGGCCCCGACCGCTGCATGTTCGAGAGCAACTTCCCGGTGGACAAGCAGGGCTGCTCGTACACAGTGCTGTTCAACGCCTTCCAGCGCATCTGCGACGAAGCCGGATACACCGCCGCCGAGCGCGCCGACCTGTTCGCCGGAACGGCCCGCCGCTTCTACCGCGTCCACCCGCCGGCGTAGCCGCGCGGGCCGGATCCGCCGACCAGTCGAGCCAGCTAGGTCAGGCCGATGCCTTCGTGGGGCAGGGTGGCCCACTGGGTGTCGTCGTGCCCGTACAGCAGGCGGCAGCCACCCTCGTCGCGCAGTGACTTCAGGCTGCGCATCGATTCGAGCTGCATGTCGTGGTCGTAGCCGAACGGCGGCAGCAGCATCCGGTCGAGCACGTCCTCCCAGTAGACGCAGTCGCCCGTGAGCACCACCGGGCCGCTGTCGAGCTCCACCCGCAGCGACTGGTGGCCTGCGGTGTGTCCCGGTGTCGGGATGCAGGTGACCGAGCCGTCACCGAAGACGTCGTGCTCGCCTTCGATGAGCAAGAGATCGTGCCCGAGGTCGAAGTCCTCGGGCTTGTACACCTCGTACTCGATGAGCTTGGGGTGATGCCCCGACTCCCACTCGGCCCGCTGGCAGATCAGCCGCGCATTGGGCAGCAGCTCGGTGCCGCCGCAGTGGTCGAAGTGCAGGTGGCTGAAGATGACGTACGTCAGCTCGGCCGGATCGACGTCGACGCTTTCCAGCCGGGCCGATACCTCGTCTTCCGCGGCGTAGTCCGCCGTGAATTGCTTGGCCAGCCGCGGGTACCGCGCGCCCACGCCTTGCTGCACCTGGGGGTGCATGCCGGTGTCGAATACCAGTGTCTGACCGCTGGGGTGGCGCACCAGCCAGCTCGGGATCGGCAGCCTCACGTTGCCGGGAGCGTCCTTGATCACCGACGCGGTGGGAGTCGACAGCCAGCCGCATTCGAGCGGCACCAGCGAGAGTTGTGTCACGAGCCCGGTCCGCCGCTGAGCGGGCTGTGGTCGGGATAGTCGGGGTCGCGCTTGTCGAACTGCGCCTTGAAGGCCTCGCCCATGTCGTCGGTGTCGAACATGGCGGCGTTCCAAGTGGCGATGTACTCCAGCCCGTCGGCCACCGAGTGATCGCGGCTGTAGTTCATGGTCTGCTTGGTGCCCCAGATCGCCATGGGGCTCTTGGCGGCAATCTGCGCGGCAATCTCGGACACCGAGTCCATCATCGCTGCGTGATCGTCGTACACGGCGTTGACGAGGCCCCGGTCGTAGGCCTCGTCGGCACCCATGCGGCGGCCGGTGAACGCGAGCTCGCGCACGACGCCCTCGGGGATCAGCTTCGGCATGCGCTGCAGGGTGCCCACATCGGCGGTCATGCCGATGTTGATCTCCTGGATGGTGAAGAAGGCGTCGCTGGTGGCGTAGCGCAGATCGCAGGCGGTGACCATGTCGACGGCGCCTCCTACGCACGCACCCTGGATGGCGGCGATCACCGGCAGGCGGCTGTTCTCCAGCGCGTTGAACGTTTCCTGCGCCCGCAGCACGCCGGTGCGGAACTGGGCTCGCCGGCGGCTGCCGTGGCCGGCATGCGCGGTGTTGACGGGTCCCTCCGGGGTGCCGAACACCGACAGATCCATGCCCGAGCAGAAGTGCCGGCCGACGGCCGACAGCACGATGACCCGGGCGTCGGTGCTGGCGGAGATGTCCTCGATGATGCTGGGAAGCTCCTGCCAGAACTCGACGATCATCGAGTTGGCCTTCTCGGGGCGCTTCAACACCAAATGGGCGACGTGATCGCGCACCTCCACGTCGAAGCAGGTGTACTCGGACTCGCTCATCG
>JAJDTF010000060.1 GCA_022827265.1 Acidimicrobiia bacterium
GGATCCCTGCCAGTCCCGACATCAGGCAGAACCGACGCCTGAACCGACGCCAAACCAGCCGACGCCCCAACAGGGCTCAGCAACAAAGCGACGAGAACAGTCGCAACCAAAGCGATGGCCAAGCCTGTGAACCGCCGCCGCATCCGCACCCGAACCCCCGTCGCACACACTCGCCCTGAATCATCCAAGATGATCGCACACCACGCCGCCCAAACAGGCCGCAGCCCAGCACGCATCAGTGAGCGCTGCAGGACTCGAACCCGCGACCCCCCTTCTTGACGGCCGTCATCGGCTCGTGATTGCCCGTGGCCTGCTGAGCCCTTCCGGCGCAGCCAACGAGTGCGGGCCGATTCTGTCGAGCTTGGCCCACCAGCGCTATAACCTCCGCACATCACCTCAGTGCCGCGTGGGGAGCATCCCGATGGCAGCGATCGACATCTCTGGCTACATGGCGAATCTGAAGGACCATGCTCATGCGCATGGCTTTCACATTCACGACGAGCGGCAGTTCATCGAGACCTACAGCCTGCGCCAGACCTGGGAGGTCGACCTGCACCCCGCTGAGGCCTGCGGCGGCCCGCTCGACCTGCACCTCACGCTGGAAGCCGATCCGCGCACAATGCTGTCGTTCGAGGAGGTGCTGTGGGCGACGCCAGAAGACGAGCTGCCTCCCGATGAATTCTGGTTGCCCCTGATGTTCACTTGGGCGCTCCCGCCGCTGGATCGCAGCCCTGACATGCTCGTGCTGGCGACCGACCTCGCCGGCCTCGGCGGCACAGCCCTGCCGGTGGAGGTGTCGGCCATCGATTCGCTCACATCGGTGACCGACGCAGCTAAGCGGACCCTGATGATCGTGGCGCGCAAGGAATTGTCGCTGCAGGCGCTGCTGCAAGGCGAGGACGACATGTGTGAGCCCTTCGACCTGTGCACCAAGATCTGCGACTACCTGCTGCACCACGCACACGACTGGTACGACGAGGCCCCTGCGTAGCGCCGATTCGCTCGAGCCCGCCGCCTGTGCCGGACCGATGCGCTCGCCTCTTTGTGCATTTGCCGCTGCACTCCAACAGGACTGCCGATTGCGGTGCGGATGCGAGGCCTGGTCGCTTGCGGGCGCAGGTTCTGCTGGTCGTGCCCGGTCTGCCTAGTCGGGGAGAATCGGCGGCGGAGCGCGGCGCGGGGTGCCGTTGGGTGGTGTGTCGATGACCCAGTGGCGTTGGTGGTGGTCGATGTGGCAGGGCTCGCACAGCATTGCGAGGTTCGGGATGTCTGTAAGTCCGTCATCCTCGTAGTGCTGGATGTGATGGGCGTGACAGCGTTCGGAGTGGGTGGCGCAGCTGATGCAGCCTCCGTCGCGGATAGCCAGCACGATGCGCTGGGCGTCGTTGGCACTACGAGCCCGCCCCAACGCCAGTTCAGCCCAATCGCTCTTGAAGACCGCCGGCAACACCTTGGCATCGGCTGCGAATTCGGCAAGCTGTCGCGCTGACAACGGGGTGCCGTCGTCGAGCCGAGGGTTGTCGAGCTGGCCCGTCACGACGTCGTAGTCGGCAACGATCACCAGGCTCGCCTGAGGCTTCTGGCGGCCCAAGATCAGATCGCAGAGTGCATCTGCATTGCGCTGTGGAAACGTGAGCTCGACGACGTCGTCTTGCTGGCGCACTGCCCGCTCAGCAGCCGCGAGCTGCTGGCTGATCTGTCGGCCCGTGATGAAATCGAGATCCGCTCGCAGGTGCCACATCCCGTCATCGCCCAACAACATCGAGCAACGGCGCTCCTCGCGTTGCAGCGCCAGTTCGGCATCGGCCGGCGCGCGATCATTGGCTGCGGCCTCGGTTTCGAGATCGGCGTACACCTGGAGGCTCTCGTAGGCCAGCGTGTGACGAGCAATGACATCTGACGGATAGGCCCGGCACAGTTCCAAGAAATCGCTCTCGCTACGACGGTGCTTCTTTGGCGATTCCCGTGCGATCACCTTGGCATGGGACATCTGAATCTCACCGGCGCACAGCGCCTCGAGCGTGTCGGTGAACTCGTGCTGCACCAGTGCCTCCGCGAGGCGCGCCTCGCTACGTGCCTGCGCTGAGTTCATCCTCGTGTATTGACGCAGTTGCCAGGCAGCTGACTGAGCACCATCCCGGGAGACCAGCTCGCTAAGCACCGCCGCATAGCGGCCTTCCAGCCGGGCACGCTCGGCCACCAGATCCACCAGAACCTCAACCAACTCGCCGTGGCTCAAGGCCTCGAGGCCAGTACCGGTCGTACCGTTGACGGCTCCGCCGACGCCACTGCGCCAATCCGCTATCGCATCGTCACCAAACGAAGCAAACGGTGCTGCCGCATCGTCTTCGGAGAGGGCTACCGGAGCGTCCACCAACATGGAGTAAGCATACATTCGTATGTATCCAAAAGCAAACATTCGCGCGACACAATTTCAGTGCCACGCCAAAGTCAGGACGGGTGATCCCAGCTCTGAGTGAGATGGAGCGTGCCGTAGCGGTCGTACACCTCTGCTGTGCGCGAAGCCAAGTCGACGATGATCGGGCGGCGGAGGTTTTCCGTGCGCCGTCCACCGAAATGGGCCTGCGCACTTGACCTATTCAGAACCACGCGCTGGCCCCAAACCTGAACGCCGAGCACGTTCCAGCCGCCACCGGTCAGCACCACAGGGAAGAACTCGACGATCTCGCCTGAGGTGCCATCTACACGAGCAAGCACATACAGGCGGGCGTCATGTCCGTCAGAGAACGCTGCAAAGCCGACGACAAAACCATCGCCAACGGGCACGATCAGCGTCGGGCAAATCAACGAGTCTGGACGGTCGAAGCAGTCGCCGTCGAAGTCGGCAGTTCGCGTGATGAAAGGCACCTCGTCGCGGCGCTCTGGATCTATGGCAACAGCTGAGTTCCACTGGCCGCCATCTGTGCTGTTGAAGCCGTAGATCGCTTCCGGAGTGATTGCCTTCGGTTCGAACCCCCACTCGTGGCCGCCCACATCATCGAGCGGCAGCGATTCAGAGCTCAGCAACCCCCTCCGATGGAGCACCTCACGGTAATTGGGGTTGCAGCCGACACACTCATCTTCATCTTCGGGCCATTCGACGGTCGTGTACAGAACGACCGGCGAACCCTCTACGACAGTGACACCGAAGTAGATCAAGAATCCCCCATCTTCGAACGCGACGCTGCCTGTAAGCAGTGCCGTTGGTTCGTCAGCGCCTGCCGGCCACCAGCGCAGTTCACGGCTGCGCGTGGAATCCCCGATCTGTTCGTAGACGATGCCTCCTCCGCCATCGGGATAGACATTTCGGACGGGCTGGTCAAACGCCCATTCACGCTTCAGTGCCCCATCAGGTGCGAAGGCCTGCACCTCGCATGCACCGTGAAACACCAGCTCGGCACCGTCAAGTGACGACAGTGCAGCTGGTGCGATGGGCGCATCGCCAGCGTTGAGCCCGACGGCCTTGCGAGGGACAATGATCGGCGTTCCCTCCCATGTGTCACCGTCGTCGTACGCCACGAGAGGTGGAGGAACCAGCTGCTCGCACCGTTCATCGCGAGACGACTCGGCTTCAGTCTCGACAGCCTCAGGCTCTGCTCGGGATCCGGCACCAGTGGCACCTGGGTCTGTTTCCGGCTGAGAATCTTCGGTCTGGCCAGCCGTTCCTGCATTCGTGATCGACTCATCATGGGACTCGTCGGCTTCCGGTGATTCTGCGTCCTCAATGGGCGCCGGGACCGACGACACTGGCACTGGGAGAGAGTCCCGAGGGCTGTCGGCAGCCGGTCTTGCTGCAGCGCTTGTTGTTGTGGAAGCCGAAGGGGCTTCCGGCTGGCTGCTCACGAACGTATCCGGTGCGAGCGATGAGTCTTGCGGCGTCTCACTAGAACAACTCGCAACGAGGAAGATGCATGCACACAGGATCGTCCGCCAGCTCCATGACATCGCTATCGGGCCGTCGGCCATCGAAGGGGACACTTTGATCAATCGTCGGTGCGGATGACGACACCCGCTTCGCTGACCCGGCCCGATGCGATGTTGCGCTCGAACGCCTCGGCCGCCTCGGGCGTGCCGACCGGGTAGAAGCAGCGATACAGGTGTACACCCGCCGCGGGATCGGGCTCGCCGTCGTCAGCGCTGCCGCTGATGCTCGACCGAGCGGGTGCCGCCTTGGGCACCTCGATGAGCGCCGGTTCCTCAGCGAAGCACAGGTCTTGCGCGTACTTGCAGCGGGGAGCGAACTTGCATCCGAGCGGCAGATCGGTCATCTGGGGCGGCTGCCCGCCGATGATCTCCAAGCGCGCATGGCTGTCGTCGGTGACCTTGGGGATCGACCGGAACAGCGCCTCGGTATAGGGCATCCTCATGTCGCTGAACAGCGTTGAGGTGGGGGCGCGCTCCACGATCCGCCCTGCGTACATCACGATGATCTCGTCGGTGCGGCCCGCCACGATGCCCAGGTCGTGGGTGATGAGCACGAGTGACATGTTGCGCTCGGCCCGCTGCGCTTCGATCAGGTCCAGGATCTGGGCTTGCACCGTGACATCCAGCGCAGTGGTCGGCTCGTCGGCAATCAGCAGGCGAGGGCTGCACGCCAAGGCGATGGCGATCACGATGCGCTGGCGCATCCCGCCCGAGAGCTGGTGGGGGTACTCGTCGATGCGCCGGTGCGGCTCGGGAATGCCCACCTCTTCGAGCAGACCGAGTGCAGCGCTGCGTGCGGCACGCGCCGACAGGTCGCGATGCACCCGCAGACCCTCGCCCACCTGCTTGCCGATCTTCATGACCGGGTTCAGCGAGCCCAGCGGATCCTGGAAGACCATCGCGAGCTGCGGTCCCCACATCTCGAGCAGCTCACGGCGGCCCAGCGACATCATGTCGATGCCGTCGAAGCTGACGTTGCCGGTCGAGGTCACCCGGGATTTGGGCAGCAGCCGCATGATGGATCGGGACATGACCGACTTGCCCGAGCCGGACTCCCCCACCACGCCCAACCGAGCGCCCCGACGCAGCGACCATTCGACCCCGTCGACCGCGACCAACGGGCCCACCGGGGTGTGGAAGGTAGTGCGCAGCTCAGCGACATCGAGCAGCGGTCTCTCATCAGACCCCGACAGATCCGGCACCGAGGCGTCGCTCACGACTCGCCCCGCGGGGCCGACGCCATCTCGACGCGCACAGGCGCCGAGTCGCCGACAAGCGGCGTGTGGCAGGCCACGAACCGCCCAGGTGCGATCTCTCGCATCTCAGGCTCTTCGTCGATGCAGCGCTGCGCAGCGTGCGGGCAGCGGGTGCGGAACCGGCAGCCCGACGGAGGATCCATGGGCGAGGGCAACTCGCCGCCGATGCGCCCCGACCCCAGCTCCGCCTCCGGATCAGGCTGCGGAATCGCCGCCAGCAGCAACTCCGTGTACGGATGGGCGGGCTCATCGAACATCGCATCGGGCTCGCTGACCTCGCAGAGCTTGCCCAGGTACATGACCGCCACCCGGTCGCTGACGTTCTTGACCACCGCCAGGTCGTGCGCGATGAACACCAGCGTCAGGCCCATGAGGTTCTTGAGGTCTTCGAGCAGGTTGAGAATCTGCGCCTGCACCGAGACGTCCAGCGACGACACCGGCTCGTCGCAGATGATCACCTGCGGCACGCTCACCAGCGCACGGGCGATCGAGAGCCGCTGCGCCTGCCCGCCGGAGAACTCCCACGGCCGACGGTCCATGGCGTCGTCGGGATTGATGCCGACGTATTCGAGCACCTCGCGGACGCGTGGCTCAGCCTGCTCGCGCTCGGCGTCGCGGTTCGCCCGGTAGCGCCGCAGGACCCATCGGAACAGGAGGGCGTCGACGACCGCCGAGGCCACCAGCACGGCCAGCTTGATGCCCCCGTCAAGACCAGCGACGTAGAAGACCTGGAGGACCACCATGGCGCTCAGCGTTGTGGCGACGCCACTGGCACCCGCCCGCTCGGGCTTCGCAATCGACAGCAGGAGCCATACCGCCAGCACGGCGGTGAGCAGGATCAGCCCGCCGGAGTTCAGCCATTTCGCCCAGCCGCCGAAACTCGACCAGGTGCGCCACAGCATGAAGGCGCTCGCGCCCGTGGTGACGACCACACCCGCGAGCCCGACAGCACTGGACACCTCGCCGAACTGGCGCGACATCAAGCCAAAGGGCAGCATCACTGCGAGCAGCACCCAAGTCAGGCCGAGCATCAGGGCGATTGCGCCTGCCAGCAGCAACAGCGCGAGCGTCGGGAAGCCGATGATCGCTGCGGGCACCTGCGTCCAGCCCAGCCACCCCTCGGCGGCGCGCTCCTCGACGGTCTCGGAGAGGATCCACAGCACGAACGCCACCGAGGCCAGCCGGCCCACGATGCGCAGCGGGACTGCAGCTCGCCGCAGCAAGTTTTGCAGCAACTCGCCGATGCGGTCCTGCCACACCGCCATGGCGGTCCGCCTCGACACGTTCTCCAAGGCGATGAACAGCGGCTCGGCCACGATGTCACGCACGCGGCGCCGGGGGTTCAGCGACGAGATCGGATCCTGGTAGATCATCTGCAGCCGCGGCCGCACCTTGCGTATGTCGTCCTCATCGAGTTCGGTCAGCTCTTGGCCGGCGAGCTGCACGGTGCCCGAGGTGGGCCGTGGCAGCTGCAGGATCGCCCGCCCAGTCGTGCTCTTGCCGCAGCCCGACTCGCCGACCAGCCCGAGGGTCTCGCCCTCGGCCAAGTCGAGCGACACACCCGAGATTGCGTACACCGTCCGGCCGCCGGCCGCGGGGAACTCGACCACCAGATCCCGCGCGCTCAGGAGCGCATCCGGGCGCAGATGAGCGTTCCCGCTGCCAGCCATCAGAGACCTGCCCTCACAAGACCGATTCCCTCGGCTCGAAGTACTGCTGCAGCTTGTCGCCCACGAAGTTGAGCGCCAGCACCGTCACGAACATGACGATTGCGGGCATCAAGCTGATGTGCGCGGCCACATCGAGGTTGGTGCGGCCCTTGTTGATCATGTCCCCCCAGGTGGGCGTCGGCGGCGGGACGCTCAGGCCCAGGAACGCCACCGAGCCCTCCACCACGATCAGGCCCGCCATGATGATGAGCGAGTAGCTGACGAACGAGGGCGCCACATTCGGCAAGATCTCACGGAACAGCACCCTGCCGTCTCGGGCCCCGAGAGTGCGGGCAGCGAGCACGAAGTCCTGCCCGGCCCAGCTCAAGGTGGCGGCACGGACCACTCGCGCTATCGGCGCGATCGACAGCAGCACGAAGGTGAACACCAGGATGAAGATGCGCCGCTTCGCTTCGCCGTCCAGGAACAGCACCAACGCCAAGAAAAGGATCAGCGGCGGGATCACCAGCGTTGCGTTCAGCGTGGCCGTGAGCCAGCGATCGACCCGGCTGCTGAAGTACCCCGAGACCATGCCGAGCAGGCCGCCGATCACCAGCGCCAGCACGGTGCCGACGGTCGAGATCACGAGACTCACCTGCGCCCCGTAGATGACGCGGCTGAAGACATCCCTGCCCACCCCGTCGTTGCCGAACCAGTGAGTCAGGCTGGGCCCCTGTTTCGAGGTGCCCGGGAAGGTCTCGGCAGGGTCCTTGATGGGCAGCACGTCGGCGAACACGGCCGCAAGGGCGAGCACGACGAGGTATGCCACCGCCAGCCAGAAGATGAA
>JAJDTF010000122.1 GCA_022827265.1 Acidimicrobiia bacterium
CTCGAATACGGCATCGAAGGGCTCGTGGACGGACTCGTCGAGCACTCGGCGGCTGTGAGAGCGCAACATTTGGGTCTTGCTTGGCAGAGCTATGTCGCAGAGACAATGGCCCAGTTCCCGACGAGCCCAGCGTCGGAGCGCCAACGCACGCTGGTGATGGCATTGGAGCCTGCGGCGAGAGTTCCACGGTCGGATATCGCCGGCTTGACGCCGCAACTGGCGCAGATGTACGCGCGCACTGGGCCGCGAACGCTGGCTCGCGACCTCAACCGGCTCCAAGATGCAGGACTCATCGAGGTCTCAACCGAAGGCATCCGCGCTCGGGTCGATCTGATGTCAGCGTTCCTGCTGCCGACGTCAACCTGAGCGACGAACCCAAGCTGAGTCAGGACACCGGCGAACGCCTGGTCGGGACCGATCCGAGCTCGGAACGTTGCCGGGAGCCGCCAGTATCGTCGGGTGCGCCGCAGGGAGATCAAGGGGACCGGTATGGCCTATGTCGAAGACAGGATCATTCACGACGCGGATGCGCACACCATGGAGCCGCCCGAGTGGCTGGAGCCGTTCGCTTCGGCCGAGGTGGCGAAGTATGCGCTCGACCACTTCTCCATCGGCGACAACGACCAGGCGTTCGCGGACATCGAGAAGGCCCGCGCCCGCCAGGCCGACCCTGAGTTCCGCGCCGGCGCCGCGGCCGAGGTGATGCTGCGCAAGGGCTACATCGCACCTGGCGCGTGGGATCCCGCCGATCGGTCGCAGGCGCTCGACGATCTGGGCTTTGCGAGCCAGCTCGTCTTCCCTTCGATGCCCAACACGCTCATCGAGGAGATGGAGCACACCGCCGAGCCCGCCCTCACCTATGCCGCAGCAACCGCTGCGAACCGGGCACAGATCGCGTTCTGCTCGGATGATCCACGCTTGCTGCCGGTGTGCTCGATGCCGCTGCAGGACATCGAACGAGCCGCACCTCACGCCCGCCAGGCCATCGACGACGGCGCGGCGGCGCTGCTGATCCCCAACCGCATCCCGAAGCTCCACGCCCAGAGCCACGTCGGCTTCGACCCCGTCTGGGCGGCCGCTCAGGAGGCTGGCATCCCGGTGGTGATGCATGTGGCCACGCCCGACCTGGTGATGCCGCCGCAGCACCGCAACAACGGCCTGCCGCCCGAGCCCGACTTCCACGGGGGCGGCGAGAACTTCCGCTCGGTGTCGTACATGGCGATCTCCGCTGCGCCGCTGCAGGCGCTGTCGATGCTGATCTTCGACGGCGTGCTCGAGCGCTTTCCGGAGCTGAAGATCGGCGTGATCGAGCTGGGCGCCGTGTGGGTGCCGGGCTTCATGCGCCAGCTCGAAGCCGCGTTCGATGCATTCGAGCGGCACGAGCAGCGGCTCGGCAAGCTCAGCCTGCGCCCCTCGGAGTACGTGCATCGCCAGGTTCGGGTCACGCCGTTCCCCACTGAGCCGACCGGCTGGATCATCGAGAACACCGCACCGGAGATCTGCATGTTCAGCTCCGACTATCCCCACGTGGAGGGCGGCCGGAACCCGCTGCGGCGTTTCGACCGCGAGGTCGAGCACCTGCCCGCCGATGTGCAGGAGCGCTTCTTCCGGCTGAACTTCGAAGACCTGATGGGCACTGCGGTGCGCGACGTGCCGGTCGTGGCGGCGGCTGCATAGGCCCACGGCACGCGCTGCGCCAACCGACGCAATCGCGCGACGGCCGCACAACCCCAGCCTGAGAGGCATCGCAGATGGGAATCCGACTCGACAAGCCTTGGCAACCGCTCGACGACATGGCTATCGATGCGCTGCCGGGCCAGCTGGGCGTGTACCACGTGGCCGACGATGAAGGCACTGTGCTCTCGGTCGGTTACGCCGGTGCCCGTGAGCCGTTCGGCATGCAGTCCGCGCTCCGGCGCGAAATAGAACACCACCGCGGCAACGCCACGCAGTTCCGCTGCGAGTTCACCTCCAACTACCGCAGCCGCTGGGACGAGCTGCTGATGCTGCATCTTGCCGACCACGGCGAGCTGCCCGAGCCGCAGCGCGACCAGGCTCAGCGCGTCGGCCGGCTGTCTCCCGCCTGAACGGCTGTTATTTGAAGCTGCCGCCGAGGATGTCGCGGGCCATGATCAGCCGCTGCACCTCGCTGGGCCCCTCGCCGATCCGGCGGATGCGCAGCTCCCGGTACCAGCGCTCCAGCGGCAGGTCCTTGGTGACGCCGATGCCGCCGTGAATCTGGATGCAACGGTCGACCACCCGTCCGGCGGCCTCGGACGCGACCAGCTTGGCCATCGCGGCCTCGGTGCGGAAGCGCTCCCCGCGGTCGGCCTTCTGGGCAGCCTCGAGCACGCACCAGCGGCCGTGGCGGATGTCGATCTCGTTGTCGACGATCATCCACTGCACTGCCTGCTTCTCGGCCAGCATCGATCCGAACGTCTCCCGGCTGCGGGCCCACTCGATCGCCATCTCCTGCGCCATGATCGCCGGCCCCAGGCAACCCGCCGCGTACGGGATGCGCTGGCGGCTCAGCCGGTCGTTGGCGATGCCGAAGCCGCCGTTCACCTCGCCGAGCACGTGGCTCTCGGGCACCCGCATGTCGGTGAACTCCAGCTCGGTGGCATAGCGGGTGGCCCGCAGCGTGTGCACCACCCGGCGCACGTTGAACCCGGGCGTGTCGGTGTCGACGATGAACGCCGTCACGCCGTTGCGCCCCGGATCATCAGACGTGCGAGCAAACAGCAGCGCGTAGTCGGCCTTGTCGGCACCGGAGATGAACAGCTTCGAGCCGTTCAGCACCCACTCGTCGCCGTCCTTGTAGCCCCGGGTGCGGATGGCCCGACCGGGGTCGGACCCGCCCGAGGGCTCGGTGAGGGCGAAGCAGCCCATCTTCTCGCCGCGCAGCGTCGGGTAGAGCCACCGCTCCTTCTGCTCGTCGGTGGCCTCGTAGAGCTGCGCCAGGCCTGCCCCGCCGAACACCCCGTAGCAGGGGTTGTAGAGCCCGGCACGGTGCTTGGACATCTCGATGGCCATGAGCGCCCGGGTGGTGGTGTCGAGACCCGGCCCGCCGTACTCGGCAGGGATGTCGAGCCCGAAGAAGCCCATGTCGCGGGTCATCTGCGTGAGCCGAGCCGCGTCGTCGGGCTCGAGCTCGCCGGCATCGGGATCCAGGTCGGCCTCGAGGGGGATGATCTCGCTCTCGACGAAACGCCGTACGGTCTCGACGATCAGCGCCTGTTCGTCGCTCATGGAGAAGTCCACGTCGTGCCCCCTTGCTCCGGCGCCGTGTCGGCGCCCGATGCTAGGAGGCGGGTGGCGTGCGGGCCGAGTCAGCCGGCGGCCCAGGCGAGCTGGGCGAACGCTGGAGCCACCACGAGCTGCTCGCCGACCGAGACCGACAGGTCGACGCTGATGCCCGCATCGTCCGATGTCGCGACCGTGCCGGAGCAGATCACTGTCTCGCCGGCGTGTACCGGAGCACGATTGCGGTACGAGAGCCGGACCAGCCTGGCTCCGGGGCCAGCGGACCGCAGCACGCATTCAGCCAGCAGTGCGCCGAGCATCTGGCCGTCAACCAGTGGTGCGGGCGCGCCCAGCCGACGGGCGTGCGCCTCGTCGTAGTGCAGGCGATGCCAGTCCCAGGTGGCGGCGCCGTAGGCGACCATGTCGGGCAGCGCGATGTGCCGGCGCAGCGGCCGGATGGCCCTGCCGAGGGTCAAACGGTGACGTGGCATCGGCGTGGCGCCGTCGGAGCTGTCCGCCGCGGTGTCCGCTGTTGACGTCGCTCTGTCGGCTGCCGAGTCCTGGGGTCGCTCCCCCGCCGTCGCCCCGGGCTGCTCGGCCGGGTCGCGGGGTCGTTCGCTGGCCTTGGGCGGGGTGGTGTCGGCAGCCCCGTCTCGTGGCTCGTCGGCCGCGGGGCCGATCTGCCGGAAGATCATGGTCTCGGTGTTCGTCGCGAGCAGCTCGTCACCCGCCTCATGGCGGGCCTCTGCGGTCACCAGCAGCAGCGCTGCGCCGGCGCGGTCGACACGTTCCGTCGCATCGGTCAAGGTCCACGTTGTGGTGATGATGTCGTCGAACCGGGCCGGCCGTTCGAACCGGTAGTCGTTGCCTCCACGGAACATGGCGCACGGGACGGGCAGCGGCAGCTCCCAGGTGTGTCCGAGATAGGAGTTCCGGTCGGGAACGGCGCGCCCGGTCAGCTGCGCCGTCTCGCAGATGAGCGTCGGCGGTGCCTCGTCGCGCCAGCGCTGCGGGTCAGCGCCGATGGCCAGGGCGAAGTAACGGATGGAGGCCCGGCTGAGCGGCTCGGGCGCCGCATAGCTGATCGTGGCACCAAGCGCAGCGCGCACTTCGGGGGTCAACAGCTGCGTCATGGGAACGCTCGGGCCCGGCTTCAGGGCATCGAGACGACGGCTTCCACCTCGATCAGCCATCGGCGGCTCAGCAGCCCGGCCACCACCACGCCGGTCGACGCAGGGAACGGCCGCCCGAGCACTCGCTGCCGAACATCGCCCACGGCCCGGTAACCGTCGATGCCGTCGGGCGTCACGTATTCGACCGTCTTGACCAAGTTGTCGATGGAGGTTCCCGCCATCTCGCAGATCGCAGCGATCTCGCCGTAGACGAACTCGGCCTGGCCGCCGATGTCACCCTCGGCCACTGTCTCGCCCGTCGACATGTCGAATGCAGTTGTGCCGGAGATGAACAGCAGACCGCCGGCCTCGACGGCGGGGCTGAAGGTCAGCGTCGAATACGCCTCGGGCCGGTAGGGCACCACCGTCTTGGGATGGGCAGACGCCCACACGTCAAGTGCCACGAGCGCGTCGGCATGCGGCAGCTGGCTCATCAGCAGCCCCGTCGACGACGGGAAGTGCGGGCTCAGCAGCCGGCGCCGCGCCTCGGCCGTCTCGTTGTACTGGCGCCGGGTTGCCGGCGTGGTCTGCTGCACCACGCGCACCACATGGGACAGGTCCATTCCGTGAGGCTCGAGGCGCCGTCCCGCTTCTTCGAGCGCCCATTCGCACTGGCCGACGAAATCGCCGGGCAGCACCACGTTGCCGTCATCGTCGACGGGCACCACCTGCGGGACGCGGACCAGTCCGTCAACCTGCCCGGCTACCACTTCCACCTCTACCAATGCCTCAGGCCGTACCAGCGACTCCACGATGAATGTCGAGGCGCGAACGCCTCCCACCGCCGAGCCCAGACTGTGCGGTCGCTGCGCCGCAATCGCGTCGCGTTCAGGCGCCCCGGCCACCGTGATGTACTCGGTCACTTCAGAGCAGTCGCTGACATCTCGCCCGGCCGCGTCGAGCACCGCTTCCACCTTGGCCCAGCACACGCTGGCCTGCTCGGCGCCGTCGCCGCGCACCGCGACCCGGCCCGACTCGGCGTCGTACGCGCCCGCGGTCTGCCCCGCCAGCCACGCGGCACCCGAAGCGTCGATGCCCTGGGAGAACGAATACCTGCTGGTGTCCAGCCAGGGGAATGGCTCTGCGGTGATCTCCTGGGGGGGCATGGTTCGTGCTCCTAGCTGCCGGTGAAGTTCGGCGCGCGCCGTTCCACGAACGCAGTGATGCCTTCGCGGCCGTCGTGGGTCAGCATGGCGTCGGTGATCGTCTTGCCCTCGAACTCGCCCGCCTGCTCGAGCGGCGAGTCGATGCCGTTGTAGATCACCCGCTTGGCGTGGCCCAGCGCCCACGCCGGGCCGTCGGCCAGCGACTGGGCGAGCTTGGCGGCGGCAGCGTCGACCTCGTCGTCGGGAACGACCCGGTTGACTAGACCCCACTGCTCGGCTTCCTCCGCAGAGAGCACGCGGTTGGTGAGCGTCAGGTCGAGCATCCGTCGCAGCCCGATGTGGCGCGCCAGGAAGTACGACGAGGTGCCGTCGGGCGTCACGCCGGCCCGGGTGTAGGCCATGGTGAACTTCGCAGACTCGCCCGCAATCACCAAGTCGAACGAGGCGGCCAGCGACATGCCGGCCCCGCCGACACTGCCGCCCACGCCCGCAACGAACGGCTTGGGCGTGCGGTTCATCTTGTTGATCGCTGCGTGCAGGTCGATGACCATGTCCGATGCGAGCTGGGGCAGGCCGTCGCCCGCCGCGTGAAACTCCTTCAGGTCGCCGCCCGCCGAGAACACCCGGCCTTCCGCGGTGACCGACGCAGCCTTGACCGCGTCATCGAACTCGATCTCGAGCATGACGGCCCGCAGCTCGCGTGAGAACTGTGGGTTGACGGCGTTGGCGCCCTCCGGTCGGTTGAACCGCACATGTGCGACGCCGTCACGCACGTCGTAGGTGATCGTTGCCAGATCCATGGTTGCTCCTCGTGTGGTGCCGCCGGTTGTTCGGGAGACTACGCGGCCCTGTTGCTCCCAGTTGCGTCTAGCGCCGGGCCGCTGGAGCCAGGTCCCGGGCGGCTTGGACTGGGTCGATGCCGCCGAACGGCATGATCGAGATGGCCGACACGTCGACGCCGTTCGCGTGATACCGGTCGATGTGCTCCCGGCAGGCTTCCGGCGGGCCATGCACCAGCATTTCGTCGACGAGGTCGTCGTCGATGGCCTCGAGCGCCCCCCGACGGTCGCCCTCAGACCAGCGCTCCCACATGGCGGCGAGCAGCTCGCCCCGGCCGAGCCAACGATGGAACTCGGCATAGACGGGAACATTGAGATACGCGGCGATCGCACGCTTGAAGCCGGCCCGAGCCACATCAGCATCCGGGTTGGGGCACACGAAGATCCGGGCGACCACCTCCTTGCCGTCACCGCCCTCATCGACGTAGGGACGGACGGTGGCGACGTCGTCGGCCGAGAGCCAATTGATGATGGCGCCGTCGCCCTCGCTGCCGGCCAGCCGCAGCATCCCGGGCCGCAGGGCTGCCAGCAGGATCGGCGGCTGCACCTCGGGCGGGCGGCCGAGGCGGAATCCCTGGATATCGAACGTGTCGTAGGACTCGCTGATCCGCTCGCCGGTGAGCGCCTGGCGCAGGAATCGAGCGGTGTCACGTGTTCGCTTGAACGGCTCGTCGAAGGGAATGCCGTTCCAGCGTTCCACGATGACGTTGGACGATGCCCCGATGCCCATGGCGAAGCGTCCTGGCGCCGCCTCGCAGATGGCAGCCGTCTGCTGGGCCAGCAACGCCGGGCCGCGGGTGAAAGCCGGGATGATGGCGATGCCCAGCCGCACATCGGGCACCCATTGGCTGGCCAGCACCAACGGAGTGAAGCCGTCGGTGCCGTCGGCCTCCGAACTCCAGAACTCGGTGTAGCCGAGATCTGCGAACTCGCGGTAGAGGTCGGCTTGGGCGTGAAGGGGGTTGTCGAAGGGAACGGTGATGCCGTAGCGCCAGTCGTGTCGATTGTCGGTCACGGCGCGCAGGCTAGTGAGCGGAGGCCAGACGATTCCGTTCGGCAGTCGGGCCTACATCAGTTATGTCCCCTACGGGTCCATCACTGGGCAACCATCTTGACGTGGGACGGCTGACGGTTTGGTGGCGGTCATCACAAACCCTTGGTGACGAACCGCGAGTTGTGAGGTGGCTGGGCCGCTGCGACCAACGCGCCGACCACGAAGATAGCAGCGGCCAACCCAACCGATGTCGCCGTGTCGGGAGGTTCAAGCGTCAGGGCCCAAGCGCTTGGCTCTCCGGTCTGGCCGCGACCGAACAGCACTATGGCCATGCCTGCCAAAAGCGGCCCGATGCTCATGGCCCGAGTTGCGCCGACCGAACGCGAGATACAGGCAAGTCCGAGGTAAATGAGCGCATTGCGCGCCCAAATCAAGTGCGCGAACGAATCCATCTGCCAGCTGCCGACCAAACCGCTTATCAGTCCAACTGCTGCCAGAGCAGCCAGCAGCCCGACATCGAAAAAATGGAATCTGACTAGCGGACACGCGATCCGATCTCCCTTGTCGGTATCAAGGATGACCTGCACCATGGCGATCATGATGATGGGCGCCAGCACCGCTATCGGAGTGTCAACGAGGTCACCGAGCAACAAATCGGGAAGCGGTACGAGTGTTTGTGACGCGAGCCATGGATGCAGCGCTTGCAGCGCAAATACCGCCAGCATCAGCCGAGGCCGACGGGCACGCAGCCACAGTTTCATGCCCAGCACGAGAATCTTCAACCTGCAAGAGCGGCCATGTTCTCGGTGTCAACCGAATGACAACCGAGAATCGCTTCAGTGCTTGCTTCAACGAACCTTGATGCACGATCGGGCTCTGCGAGCACATGGTCGACGATGCGTCGCTGTTCGCCGGTGAGTGCCGGCAACTGGCTTGCGTCACCTGCGACCAAGATCCACACGACAGCCCGGGCCACCGGTACGAGCTTTTCTGATGACCTGCGCTCATCGTGAGGAGGAGTGTGGCGCGATCGGCAAACAGGCCGCGGTACTACCGCATTCGTCAGTTGGGCGCGCAACGCCCCCGGCACTTCGAGGATCCTTGGATGAAGATGCAGTCTCCAAGTGTGATCTTGGCTTCGGACAGGCACGGTGGTACGGTCTATGCGCTTGTCGTAGGTCCATTCCGCGGCATCGCTCGCCTCGGTGAACGTCGCCGGGGCCTCGATCCCAGATGCGCCAAGCCGTTCGCGAACGATCGCCGTCTCTGCACCGACCGCTTCGAACAGTTCCTCGTGCTCTGGCCACAGGCACACCTGTGTCGCGCCATGCATCTCGCAAACCAGTTCTGATGCAGACCGAGGCACGACGCTGTCCCAGCCGAGACGGTCCACCAACTGGATGCCGACGGCTAGCAGTCCCACGACAGGCAGCGCCGCAGCAAGGATCCACAGCACTAGCCGCTTCGAAGAGAGCGCGAAGGCGACGACCACAGACGCCGCGGCAAGCAGCAGCGTCGCCCCGATGGCGTGTACCGACAGCGCCTCGTACACCGAGCAGCACCCCGCGAGCGTGCCTGTCATGTGGCGCGGCCATGCCAAGCCGATCGACGGGGGATACGCGATCGCGAGCCATGTCACAACTACCGCCAGCGGTACCGCCAAAGCGGTCGGAACGCGTACCGCAACTGCTGACCAGAACGCGAACACCGACAACGCAACCAAGTACGGCAACATCAGTGCCAACATTCCTCGGTAGGTCGTCGGTGCGCTGTTCACATACCAGGCCTGCACCAGCGCGAATACAGCGAACGCCACGAATACTGTTGGCCTCGCAGCGCGGAAAACAATACTCCAATGGCTCTTCAATGCATCAACATGCAGTGCATTGCTCTTACGCAGTTTCCCGATTTCCCATGTGAGGAAACCGGCGAGTATCGGCACCAATAGCGAAGTCAGCAGGTTGTTTACGTCGCCCAAACGATCATCAAGATAATAATCTAGTGCGCCCGCATCGCCGTCAAAAACAGAGTGAGTTCGAGCGGCCAAGACGCCAAGAACGGCGCCTAATGCAATGCGAGGAAAATGTCGCCGGACCATCGTCACATTAGCAACCTTGAAACATCTAGGCAGACGCACCGCGCAAGGCACTGATGTATGCCTTCGTGTAGTCACTATGGTTCTCGACGAATTCTTCGGTTGTTCCGCGATAACAGATCCGGCCGGTGGATATCACGGTCACAAAATCAAAGTGCTCGAAGTAGTCTGCTATTCTATGGGTTGAAAGCACCAGCATCGAATAGTCGCTGAGTTGTCCGAGAATTGCCCCGAAATGGGCTATCTCCACGGGGTCTAATCCCGCCGTAGGTTCGTCAAGCAAAATGATATTGGGTTTGTGTACCAGTGCCTGAGCGAGCCCTACCCGTCGCAGTTCTCCGCCTGACAGTTCGGACACGTATCGATCATCAAGCGCGGCGAGATCGACATAGTCAAGTACTTGATCCACGCGCTCGCTGATATCTGAACGGGTCATGCCCTTCAACCAACCTGCGTATCCAACCTGCTCTCTCACCCGCATTCCCGGGTACGGGAACGTGAACTGTGGAAGCCAGCCAACGACCCGACGCAGAGAACGACGAGATTTCCGCTTCGACACGTCCTCGCCGTTGAATCGCACAGTGCCGACCTGTGGCGTCATGACTGACGCCGCAAGGGCAAGCATCGTCGACTTTCCTGCCCCGTTCGGGCCGAGCAGCAGCGTCGCCCCCGCGTCAAACTCGTAGTCAAAAGACGCAAGCACAGGTGTGTTTAA
Organism: Acidimicrobiia bacterium; assembly: GCA_022827265.1. Taxonomy (GTDB): domain Bacteria; phylum Actinomycetota; class Acidimicrobiia; order Acidimicrobiales; family Poriferisodalaceae; genus Poriferisodalis. The sequence continues at coordinate 10,165 of JAJDTF010000122.1, forward strand.
GCCATACCTGAACGTCAAGCCGTCAAAGGCAAGTGTAGTCACATTACTCACGGACTGAACTCAGTCGCCCAAGCTCTTACGAGAAGAGCGAACGTAATGTCTTCCGATGCCTCCACAAGACAGCAGTCGGATCACGGGGAGATTACAACGAATGAGCGATCAAGATGCGCTAAGTCGCCACTCCGTACTCCCATTATCTCATCCAACTCAGCAAAAAAGGTCCCGTTGTCGTCGACACCGACCCAAGAATGTTCGTCTTCATCTTCGCAGTAGAATTTCGATTCGCCGTAACCTTCGTCAGGCCAAAGAGTGATCTGACGACGCAATTCGAGCGCCACCGTATTATCGTCGTTGATATTGCCACCGTAGGTTGTGCAAGAGGACATATCGATGACGACATCGTAGACATCGAAATCGTTGTCATTGTCCTCCCATGTAGGAGTATCGTCACCTACGTGAGCATCAGTCCAAAAGTCCTTATGGTTCCAGTGGTTCTTCAGGTAGCCGGCGTTGGCAACGCTGGGGATGGCAAGCACAGCGAGCACCACCAAGATTGCTGTCGCTACTCGGGCAAGCCACGCGCTCACTCTCACTTGCCTACGTCGTCTTGCTCGGTGCACAGGTGACATGGCTAGCAGCTTGTCATGCGACGCATGCCTCCCGCAAGGGCACCTTCGTGGACTTGGGAAGCAGGCACTCGCGAGATGACGGCGAGCCGACACGCACCTACGCGGATCGTTCCCGAGTCGAGACGGGGGAGGCGTCAAGCACTGCCAGCCGAAACGGCGGCGAACTCCACTGGTGGTTGCGAGTGATCGGTCATGATGGCCGGTCTTGGTACGGAGCAACCACCAGTGGAGGTGTCCAGTATGGCAGCACGGCTGAGCGCGTTGGAGCGCGCTCGTATTGAGGCGTTGAGATCGGAAG